>JAICEP010000101.1 GCA_025924095.1 Sorangium sp. | reverse complement strand
GGCGGATGAGAAGATGTTCTGGGACACGATGCTGGCGCTGGGAGCGCAGAAGGCGGGCAGATAGCTCCGAGCGTCAGAGCTCCCGCCAGGAGCTCTCCGGGCTGCGGTGGCTTGCGACCCGTGGTTCATTCTCGGTCTTCAAGCGATCGATGTCCTAGCGCCGGCCGGCGCTCTTCCTTGCCCCGGCTCCCGCCCGCGCGCTCTGAACCCGGCAGAGGAGCGCCGCCGCCGGCTCGTAGTCCCGGCCCGCTGCGCGCGAGAGCTCCGCCTCGGTGGGGACGAGCTCGCCCGAGAACGCCCGGGCGAGGATCGTCTGCGCGAGCCTGTCGGCCCGGGCCGCGGCGGCGGCCACGCGCTCCTCGACCGCGCCGGCGAGCGCGAAGAGCGCCTGCGCGCGGCGCACGATCTCCGCCTGCTCCTCGCTCGGCGGCAGCGGGGCAGGGATGCCGTTCAGCGCCGCCTGCGTGAGCTTCGGCTGCGCCGAGCCGGTCACGTGGTGCTGGAGATCGAGCGAGTTCACGAGCAGCTCGAGGTACCCGAGGACCACGCCGGCCTTCGGCTGGACGACGTGAGCGTGGTTGTTCACCCAGAACCGCCCGCTCGCGGCGAAGGCCACCGCGGTGGTCCTGGACAGGAGGTTCGCGCCGTCCTCGGCGACGAGCAGGTAGTCGCCGTCGAACAGATAGCCATCGATCGAATCGATGACGCCCGACGCGCCGTAATAGGGATACGGTCCCCGGCGCCCCCCTCGAACCGTGGAGTTCACCGGGACGCGCCGCCCGTCGTGGTTGTCGACGAGGGCGCCGAGCGGGCAGAGGGCCCACGACGCCGGCAGGCGCCGCGTCGAGCCGCCGTCGCTCCCCGCGCCCGGCGCCGCCGGCCAGGAGCGCCGCAGGGCCTCCGGGAGCTCGGCGGAAGGCGGCGCGGCGGCGTCCGGCGCGCGGAGGTCCTCGGTGAGCCTGCCCGAGCACGCCGCCGCCAGCACGGCCTGCCGGAGCCGCCTGAGGACGAGCGACGCCCTGGCCAGCCGGGCCCTCGCCGCGTCCACCTCGCCGAGCAGGGCCTCGACCTTCGCGACGATGCGGCGCTGCTCGGGGAGGGGAGGCAGCGCGAAGGGGCGCTCGAAGGTCTCGCGCACCTTCACGAACGGCTGCGCGGAGCCGCCCTTCGCCCAGAAGCCCTCGTCGTTGAGGTGGAGGAACAGGTAGTCGACGTCGATGGCCCGCGGGTCCGGCCAGACCACGTGGGTGTTCGCGGTCGCCGACCACCGCCCGCGCGCCTTGAACGCCTTCCCGCACCGCGTCCCCACGGCGGAGACGACGATCGCCTCGCCCTCGTGCTCCCAGCGGTCGGACCACACGTCGGGGCCGGAGGCGCTGAACGCCTGGAAGCGCCCGGGCCGCTGCTCGGCGTGGAGCCTCCCCTTGATGAGCTTCGAGCTCCCGCTCCTGTGCGAGCAGAGCGACGCGAGTGTCGTCTCGGCCCACCCCTCGGGCAGGCGCCCGCTCACGCCTCCGCCGCCTTCGCCCCGCCCTCGAGCAGCGCGAGCACGCGGTTCAGCGCGGCGACCGCCTCTTCCAGCTCCTGGATCGCGTCGGTCGCCAGCTCCTCCGGCTCCGGCAGCTCGCCGGCGTCGTCGGGCGACTCCTCCCGGAGCCATTTGAACCCGTCGAGCTTGAACTCGCGCTCCTCGACCTCGCGGAGCTCGAAGCTCCGGAAGCGACCCTCGCGGGAGCTCGCCGCCTCGCGCCGCGCCCGCCCCCCCGGGTCGTCGCCGTAGCACCGCTCGAACTCGGCGAAGTGCGCCGGCGACAGCGGCCGATCCTTCTTGGTGATCGACGGCACGCCCGTCCGCGCGTCGTAGATCCAGACCTTCTCCGTCGCGCGACCCTTCGTGAAGAAGACGACGTTGGCCTTCACGCCGGGGCTGTACGGGGTGAACGTCCCGCGCGGCAGGCGGAGCACCGTGTGAAGATCGCAGCCCTCGGCGAGGATCTCGAGCACGGCGCCTGCCTGGTCCGCGAACAGGCAGTTGTCCGGCAGGACCATCGCCGCCCGGCCGCCGGGCTTCAGGATCGTCAGCACGTGCTGGATGAAGTTGAGCTGCTTGTTCGCCGTCGCGATCGCGAAGTCCTCGCGGGCCGGCGCCTGGTGCGCCCCCTTCGTGCCGAACGGCGGGTTCGTCAGGATCACGTCGAACTGCTCTTCGGGCGGCGGCGGCGGGGCGTCGATCGAGTCGCCGAGGGCGATCCTCGGCTCGATCCCGTGGAGGTACAGGTTCATGAGGGCGAGCCGGCGGGGGCGCGCGACGAGCTCGTGGCCGAAGAACACCGTGGACTTGACCTGGCCCGCCGCCTCCCGATCGAGCGTTCCCCGCGCCTCGGCCTCGAGCCATTCCCAGGCGGCGACCAGGAACCCTCCGGTGCCGCACGCCGGGTCGCAGAGGGCGAAGCCCGGCTTTCCCCGCGGGTCGGGCCGCATGCACCGCACGATCGACTGGATCAGGACGCGGGGCGTGAAGTACTGCCCCGCGCCCTTCTTCCCCTCGGCGGCGGCCTTCTCGAGGAGCCCCTCGTACGCCGCGGCCTGGATGTCCACGCCGAGGCGCGTCCACGCGACGTCGTCGATGAGGTCGACGAGCCGCTGGAGGTTCGCCGGGCTCTTGAAGCGCGCCTGCGAGCCCGCGTAGATCTCCCCCAGGACGCCGGGGGCCTTGTCGAGGCGCCGGAGGACCTCGGCGTAGCGGTCGAGCAGCGCCTGCCCGCTCGTCGCGCGCAGGGCCGGCCAGGAGCAATCCATCGTCTCGGCCTCGCCGCGGGGCGCCCCTGGCTCGACGCGCGAGAGATCGAGGCCCCGCTCGGCGGCCATCTTCAGGAAGAGCAGGTACGTGATCTGCTCGATGTAGTCTCCATGATCGATGCCGTCGTGGCGGAGCGTGTGGCAGAACCCCCAGAGCTTTCCAACAACGTCGGTCATGCGGCGATGGCTTCGTTCAGGTCGTGCAGGTCGTGGAGGAGATCGTCGAGGCGCGGAGGGCGCCGCCTTACCACGGCCGGGTCTCCACGTGTCTCGACGGCGCCGGGACGCGCCGCCGCCGATGTACTAGGCTCGGCCTGTGCCGCGCGCCCTCACCTCGCTGCTCGCGCTCCTCGCGCCGCTCACCGGCCTCGCGTGCGCGTCGTCCTCGCTGCCCGACCCGAAGGAGGCGGTGCGGACCTACGCCGACGCGGCGGCGCGCGGCGACGCCGACGCCATCTACGGCATGCTGAGCGAGCGGAGCCGCACCGCGACGTCGCGCGAGGAGGTGCGGCGGCGGGTGGCCGAGGCGCGCGCCGAGCTCGCCGAGCAGGCCAGGAGCGTCACGGCGCCCGGGGTGGTGGTCAAGACCCGCGCCCGGGTCCGCTACCCGGACGGCGAGATCGCGACGCTCGAGCTCGATGACCGCGAGCGCGCCTTCCGGATCTCGGCCGCCGACGCGCTGCCCGCGGGCGGCCGCACCCCCGAGCAGGCGCTCGAGCAGCTCCGCCGCGTCCTCGCGCGCCGCAGCTACGCCGGCCTGCTGCGGGTCCTCACGCCGGCCACGCGCAGCGCCATCGAGAGCGACCTCCGCTCGCTTGTCGAGGGGCTCGCCCAGCCCGAGGGCCTCGAGGTCCGGATTGCGGGCGACTCCGCCACGGTTCAGATCCCGGGTGGGCACGAGGTGAAGCTCCGGCGCGAGGCGGGTGTATGGCGGGTCGAGGACTTCGATTGAAACGGTGGCTCGCCAGGGCCGGCTCCTCCGGGCTCCGCCGCCTCGTCGCGGCGGCGCTTGTGCTTGTCTCGGCGCTGCTCCTCTCGGCCGTGCCGCGTCCGGCGCGCGCCTTCGGCGAGGAGGGGGCGTGGAACCCGCGGCCGCTGCTCACGGGCAACGCGCGGTGGGAGGGCGTGCGCGCCACCGCGCCGGCGCGCTGGTCGTTCGAGCTGGAGCGCCGGACGAGCGCGCCCGCGCGTCGCAACCCGACCACGGTCCGCGCCGACGACCCGGCGCTCCTGGCCGAGCCGTTCGCGCTCTGGGGCGGCGAGGGCGATCTCCCGCCGCTCACCGAGCGTGAGGTCTTCGGCCTGCGGCGCTTCCTCGCGCTGGGCGGCGTGCTCTTCGTCGACGACTTCGCCCCGGGGAGCGGCGCGTTCGGCCGCGCCGCGCGTCGCGAGCTCGCCCGTGTCCTTCCGGAGGGCTCGCCCATCCCGATCGGCACCGAGAACGTCGTCTTCCGGTCCTTTTATCTCCTCCCGCGCGCCGTCGGCCGCGTCGAGGGCCCGCAGAAGCTCTCGGCGATCGTGCGCGGCGGCATGCCGCAGGTGATCTTCTCCGACCACGACCTCGCCGGCGCGCTGGCGCGCTCCGACGGCGGCGGTTCGAGCGTCGATGTCACGCCCGGGGGCGAGGCGCAGCGCGAGCGCGCGTTCCGGCTCGCCGTGAACATCGCGATGTACGTGCTCTGCTCGAACTACAAGGACGATCAGGTGCACGCGCCGTTCCTGATGCGCCGCCGCGCCATCGACGACGCGCGACCCCGCTCCGTGCCCGCGCTCCCAGGGGCGCCCTGAGCTGACATGCCGGGTCGTCTCGCCCCCGCGCCGAAGCCGGTCTGGCAGAACGACTACTACGCGGTCCTTGTCGACGCGCCGCTGGCCATCGTCTGGAATGTGCGCAGCAGCAAGCCGTTCGCCTCGCTCGAGGAGCTCGAGGCCTCGGTGGCGTCGGTCTGCCGTTGCTTGGATGGGCTGGGCCGCTCGCGCAATGCCCTCCTCCTCGACGTCCGCGCCGCTCCCGGCCGGAACGATCCCGCGTTCGAGGCCGCCCTCGACCGCCTCCGGCCGCTCTGGTTCCGGGGCTTCCGCAGGGTCGGCGTGCTCGTGCAGAGCGTCGTCGGCGAGCTGCAGGCCCAGCGCTATGCGAGGAGGGACAGCATCAAGCGGCTGATCACGAGCGACGAGGCCGCGCTCCTGCGGTACCTCACGCAGGGCGGCTGAGCGGCGGATCCTGTCGCGTCCCCGCTCAGCGGCCGGGTATGGCGGTTGCTAAGGCGCCTCTGGACGAGGTGATCCCATGAGACACGTTCTTCTTCTCGGAGCATCCTTTGCGGCGATCGCGCTGCTGAGCCATCCAGCGATCGCGGCGCCCACGGTGTCCGGGGACGTCGACGTCGGCCACGCGGTCGGGGAGGCCGCCGACTGGAACGGCGCGACGTTCGGTATGACAGCTCGAGCAGGGTACGAGATCGATCTGGGCAAGGGCGTCTTCCTCGCCCCCGAGGCCGGCGCGGGATTCGTGTTCATCGCGCAGGGAGACGGCGTCGCCGACGGCTCCTCGCTCCTGCCGTCGAATCCGTCGGCCTTCCGTCTCCTCGGCGGCCTGCGCCTCGGCGTCGGCGACCGGGTCGTCCCGTCGCTGTTCGCGCGCGGCGGGTACGCGTGGATCACCGGCGACACCGACGGCTACGAGCGCCGCGCGCAGGCTCCGCTGATGGACGTCGGTCTGGCCGTGGATGCCGCCCTGTCGCGCAGGTTCCGGGTCGGCGGGCACGCGGGCTTCGGAGCGATGTGGGCGAGGGATTACGGCGGCGCCTTCACGTCGCTTCACCTCGGCATCACGGGCGCGTTCTCGTTCGGCGAGCAGGACGGACCGAGCACCGAGACCGCCTCGGCCCGGTAGAAGCTGCCATGAGCCGGGGGAGGCCATGAGCCCGGCGCGCCGACGGGCTCACCGGCCCTGCCGTTCGAGGGCTCGCCGTCACCGTCGGGCGTGGCGCAGGGCGTGCGCGATGCCGCTCTGCAAGGTGCTCAGCGTCGTGATCCCGGAGAGGTCCACGCCGAGCGTGACAAGCGTCTGGGCCACCTCCGGGCGGACGCCCGTGAGCACCACGCGGGTGCCGAGCAGCTGGGCGGCGCGCGCGGTCCGCGTCAGCGCGTTCGCGACGTGCGTGTCGACGGCGCGCACGCCGGTGATGTCCAGGATCGCGGTGTGGGCGCCCTGTCTTGTGATGCCGGAGAGCAACGTCTCCATGATCTGCTCCGCGCGCCCGCTGTCGATCGTCCCCACCAGCGGCATCGCCACCACCCCGTCGGCGAGCGGGATGAGCGGCGTCGACAGCTCCCGCAGGGCGGCCTGCTGCCCGGCGATGATCTCCTCCTGAAGCGCGGCCCGCTCGGCCTCCGCGCGCTTCAGGGTGGTGATCTCGGTCACGATGCCGCCGAGGCCGATCGGCCCGCCGTGCTCGTCGTGGATCGGGAATTTGACCGTGAAATAATGGAGTCGATCGTCCCCGATCGGCAGCACCTCTTCGAACTGCATGACCTGACCGCCGGCGATCACCTCTCGCTCCTTCTCCGCGAGCAGCTCGGCGACCTCGGGGGGCATGGGGCCCTCCCTGTCATCGCTTCCGATGAGCTCGACGACGTGCTTCTGCAAGGACTGCGCATAGGCGCGGTTGACGAAGACGTAGCGCCCCGCGATGTCCTTGACGAAGATGGAGCTGCGCGCGTTGTCCACGAGCTGCAGGAGCATCTGGTAGCGCCCGTGCACCGTTCGCTCCCTCCGTCGCTGGTCGCCGGTGTCGTCGACGATCGCGGCGATCTCGCGCGCCTCGCTCCGGTCGTCGCGCAGCACGGCGTAGGTCCACCGGCAGACGAGCGCGTTTCCCTCTTTCGTCCTGGCCTCGCTCGAGGTCGCGGCGAACCGGCTCTCTTCCCGCGTGAACTCGAACGCCCGCACCGCGGCAGGGGACACGGGATCCGCGGCCACGAGGTCGGCCAGCCTGCGGCCGACGGCCTCGCCCGCGCTCCAGCCGAACATGCGCTCGGCCGCGTCGTTCCAGCGGGTCACCGTGCCGTCCAGGCGCCAGTAGACCACCGCCGGCACCGCCGTGGGCAGGCCGTCGAGCGGGGTGTGAGCGACCGCGCTCCTCGCGCCGTTCAGCGCCGCGTCGTCTGGCGCCGCTCCGTTCGGCGCCGCGCCGCCTGGCGCCGCTCTGTCCAGCGCCGCGCCGTCCGGCGCGCGACCGTCGGACCGCTCCGCCAGCGCCTTCTCCAGCGCCGCCACGCGCGCGCGCAGCTCCGCGTTTTCTTCTCTAAGCCGCCCGGATTCGCCCAGATCTTCGCGCGCCATCGGCAAGATTGCGAGCCTACGCGGAGCGTCGCCGGCGTTTCAAGGTCGCTGGCAGGGCGGTTCGATGTTGCCTGGCAGGTCGCCGCAGAGGCGGTGCCGGGCTGGGACACGCGGCGTCGATGTGAGCGCCGGGCTGGGACACCCTCGGCCCGATGTACTAGGCTCCGCCCGTGTCGCGCGCCCTCGACTCGCTGCTCGCGCTGTCGCGTTCCCACGCAGCCGGCGCATCCAGCGGGCCTCCCTCTTCGCCCTCTCCTGCTCGCTCCGCTCGCTCGCTCCCGGAGCGACCGTGACGCGGAGCTTCGCGCCCTCGGGGGATCTCTCCTCGCCGGTCGTCGCCATCGCCTGCGTCGTCGCCGCGCTGAGCTTCGGGCTGCTCGTGCTGGAGCTCGTCCGCTCGCGCGGCCGGGCCGTCGCGGGGGCGGGCGGCGGCCGCGGCGCGGCGCTCGGCACGGCGCTCACGGGCGCGCTCGCCGTGCTCTGCCTGCTCGCCGCCATCCTCCGCCCGGTCGCGGTCGCGTCGCGCGGGAGCCTCGTCGGCCCGAAGGTCGTGGTGCTCGTCGACGGCTCCCGGTCCATGGACCTGCCCGGCCTCGCGGGGACCCGCCGCGACAGCGCCCAGCTGGCGCTCGCCGAGCTCGGGAAGCGCGCCGACGTCCGGCTCTCCCGCTACCTGTTCGGCGAGGGAGCGCCGCTGCCGGCCGACGGGCAGGCAGGCGATCCAGGCGGCCTCGCGCCGGCGCCGGGCGGGAGCGCCGGCGCCGCGCCCGCGCCGGGGGGGAGCGCAGGCGCCGCGCCCGCGCCCGGCGGGAGCGCCGGCGCCCCTGCGCCCGCCGCCCTGGTCGCGGCGCCGGCGCGAGGCCGGGCGCAGCGCCGCTCGGACCTCAGCGCCGCCCTCGAGGCGCTCGCCCGCGCCGCGGACGAGCGGCCGTCGGCGTTCGTCGTCGTCTCGGATGGCCGCCTCGACCGCCCGGGCCCGGAGGGCACCGCCGCGGCGACGCGGGCCGCGCTGGAGGGGCTCGACGTCCCGGTGCACACGGTCGCGGTGGCGACCGAGTCCGTGCGCGACGCCAGCGTCCGCGCGGTCCGGACCTCCGGCGCCGCCGTCGCCCACCAGCCGCTCTCGCTCCGGATCGAGATCGGCTGCAGCGGCGGCCTCGCGTGCGACGCGGTCCCCGTCGTCGCCCGCGAGCTGCGCGAGCAGGGCGCGCCCACGACGCTCGCGACGGGCACGGCGCACGTCGAGGGAGGCGTCGGCATGGTCGAGCTCGGCGTGACGCTCGACCGCGCCGGCAGGCGCATCCTGGAGGTGGCGATCGACGCGCCGGACGGCGACGAGCTCCCCGAGAACGACGTCCGCTACGTCACGCTCGACGTCGCGCGCGATCGCATCCGGGTGCTCCACGTGGCGGGCCGGCCGACGTACGACGTGCGCGCGCTCCGGATGTGGCTCAAGGCCGACGCCTCGGTCGACGTCGTGGCGTTCTTCATCCTGCGCACCCCGGGCGATGAGGTGAACGCGTCGTCCGACGAGCTCGCGCTGATCCCCTTCCCGGTGGACGAGCTGTTCAGCGTGCACCTGTCCAGCTTCGACGCGGTCGTCCTGCAGGACTTCGACGCCGCGCCGTACGGCCTGACCAAGCACCTGCCGGCGCTGGCCCAGTATGTCGACAAGGGCGGGGGCCTCATCATGGTGGGCGGCCCGAACGCCTTCGTGCAGGGCAACTACGCGCGCACGCGGCTCGCCCGCGTGCTGCCGGTGGATCTCGACATCGGCCGCGCGCCCCCGGATCTCGGCGCCTTCGTGCCGCGCATCACCGCCGCGGGCCGCGCGGCGCCGGTGCTCGCGCCGCTGCTCGCGCTGATCGGCGACGAGATGCCGGAGATGCCGGGGACCAACGTGGTCGGCGATCCGCTCCCCGGGGCGACGGTGCTGATGACGCACCCGACGCGCACGACGGCCTCGGGCGCGCCGATGCCGGTGCTCTCGCTGGGCGAGCACGAGAGCGGCCGGACGATCGCGCTGACGCTCGACGGCAGCCACCGCCTGCTCTTCAGCGCGTTCGCCTCGAGCTCGGCGGGCCGAGCGCACGGCGCGTTCTGGGACGCCCTGCTCGGCTGGCTCATGCGCGACCCGCGCTTCGAGCCCGCCGCGATCGAGCCGCGCGGCGGCTGCCTCGCGGGCGAGGAGACGGCGCTCGTGCTGCGCCCGCTCGCCGGTCAGCGGGGCGAGGCCAGGGTGACGATCGCGCGCCTCGGCAGCGGCACGGTCGTGCGGACGCTGAGCGCGCCGATCGGCGAGGGCGGCGAGCCGATCGAGCTCGCGGCCGGCCGCCTCGAGCCTGGCGGCTACGCGGCCACGGTGGAGATCGTCCCGGCGGAGGGCGCCGCCGGCGACGCGAAGGGCGCCACGACGAGGCGCGACTTCGCGTGCGAGCGCGGCGGCGACGAGTGGGCGGATCCGCGCCCGGACGTCGCGCGCCTGGAGGAGATCGCCAGGGCGACGGGCGGGGCGTCGGTGCTGCCGGCGGCCGCCGGCTCGCTGCCGCTGCCGGCTGCCACGCAGGTGGCGGCCGAGCGCCACGTCGCGCCGCTCCTGCCCCCCTGGGCCTGGACGGCCGCGGCGGCCGCGGCCCTCGGCGCGCACTGGGTCGTGCGGAGGCGCGGGGGCCTCGCCTGAGGGGACCTCACCTCAAGGAAGCCACGGCTTCTCCAGCGGATCTGCCTTGTCGCCGACCCACACCCTCAGCACCCCGAAGTGGTCCGGGTCCCCGCTGAGGAGCGCGTGGTTCACGATGAGCAGCGTCTTCGCCGAGTCGTTGAAGGCGACGTTGGCGGGCGCGTCGAGGGGCATCTCGTCTCCGGGCGAGCTCTCGATGCGCGTCTCCTCGACCCCGTGCTCGTCGAGCACCGAGATGGCGTTGGCGGCGGCGAGCGTGACATAGAGCTTCCCCGATTTGCCGAACGCGAACCCGTCGGGCGCCTCGCCGGCGGTGTAGTCGTGGACCCGCTCCAGATCGGCCTCCTCGGGGGCGTCGACAAGGGGGAGCCGGTAGATGGACCCGAGGCTCGGATCCGACAGGGAGAAGGTCACCGAGACATAGACGTGCTCCCGCAGCGGATCGAGCCTGATCCCGTTCGCGCCGAACGGCAGGGGACCCCCTCCGGAGAGCGCCTGGCTCTGGAACCAGATCTGCGGCGCGCCGCCCCCGGGCGCATAGCGGAAGATCGTCGCCTGGAACGAGTCGGTCACATAGGCATAGCCCTCCTCGTCGAAGACGATGTCGTTCGGGAGCGGCGGCACCTCGAAGGGCGTCGGCGAGCACGCCTCTCCCGGCGCGGCCGCCACGCACGCCGGCAGATCCGGCAGCGGAGCGCCGTAAGTCTCCTGGACGTATCCGTGTCCAGTCTTGGTGAAGCGCAGCAGTCCTAGCTGCGTGCTGAGCGCATAGACGCGGCCCTGGCCGTCGACCGCGATGCAGCTCAGCGCATGCTCCGCGCCGAGCGCCTCGCCCGCCACCGTGATCGTGCCCTTCAGGACCTTGCTGTCCCTGTCGTGAACGAAGATCTTCGACGGCCCCCGACCCGCGGTGCCGAACGTCGCCGGGCCAGACACGAAGACCCGATTGCCATCGACCGCGATCCCCTCAGGGAACCCGGGAGACGCCGGGAACGTCGCGAACGTCTTGATCTGGCCGTGCCATTCCCCGTGCGCCCGGGCCGAATCTGCGACCAGCGCCGACGCGATGGAAAGCAGCGTCAGCGCGCCGCAAACAAGCCCCGTTCTGCTCGAGCGCGATAGTTCTGGCTGCATGAAATGCGACATGCTCCCTCCTGGGTCCGTGATCCACGGACCGGGATTGTCGAAATGAACGCCATCGAGAAGCCAAGGTGCGATCGGCCCGGCTTCGTCAAGCCGAAAACGCGTCCATGATGGCTGGAGTATATGTCGATGAGCCAATCGGCTGTCGAGATAAATTTCCTTCGATCATGAAGTCGCGGCGAGGCGGCTGCGCGACGCGGACAGGCTCCTGTCTTTACTATGATTGAATCTGCGTACTTGCGTATTTGCGCGTTTGCGCCCCCGCTGAACCACGTGTTACCACGTGTTGACATGAGTGGCTAACAGGCGCGTGTCGTCCTGTGATCGAATGTGATTGATTCGCGCACCAAGCAATGACTTGTCGGCGCGGGCTCGACGCGACGCGCCGGCGTCGATCACGCAGCTGCGTCGGGCAGGCCGTGTGGCGGGAGCAGCGGGAGCGCCGCCCCGAGCGTGGCCAGCTTGTCGGGATTGCGCAGGATCCAGGTCGCGTCGATGCCGGCGGGCGACACCCGGCGCGCCGCGCTGGCCTCGACGTGTCGCCCGCCGGACCCCGCGTCTACGGCCGCGCCGGCCAGGCGACGGGCGTCGGCACGAGCCGCGGCTCGACGGTCCCGTCGCCCAGCTCGCCGTTCCTGTTGTCTCCCCAGCAGAGCATCTCGCCCGTGCGCCTGAGCGCGCAGCTGTGGTCCGATCCGAGGGCCAGCTCGACAACGTCGGTCAGCTCGAGCGGCTGCGGGAGCAACAATGGATCCTGCGTCCCGTTGCCGAGCTGACCCTTCGTGTTGTCGCCCCACAGGAGCACGTCGCCGCTGGCCAGCACCGCGCCGGAGTGCCTCGCGCCGAGCGCGAGCCGGCTCACGTCCACGAGATCCGGGATCTCGCGCGGCGCCGCCTCGACGTTCACGGTGCCTGTCCCGAGGCGGAACTGCGCTCCCTCACCCCAGCAGGAGGCCACGCCGGTCGCCGGCGCGGCGCACGTGTGCAAGGCGCCCGCGGCCGTGAGCGCGACGCTGGGGAGGCCCGTGAGGGTCTTCGGGACGCTCGACGGCAGGAAGCTGCCGTCGCCGAGCTGGCCGCTCCCGTTGTGGCCCCAGCAGCTCATCCACCGCTCGCCCATCCGCTCGATCATGCCCGCGCAGGTGTGCGAGAGGCCGGCGCTCACCGAGGCCACGCCGTCCAGGACCACGGTGGGCACGTACTGATCGGCCTCGTCGCCGTAACCGAGCTGGCCGGAGCTGCCTTCGCCCCAGCAAAAGAGACCGTGCGACGCCGTCACCGCGCAGGTGTGGTTCCCGCCGGCGGCGACCTGGGTCGCGTCCGCGAGGTCCCTGGCGCGCACGGGAGAGAGGGCGTTCGTCGCCTCGCCGTCGCCGAGCTGCCCGCTGTTGCCTGCGCCCCAGCACGCCACGGCGCCGTCGGTCAGCACCGCGCAGGTGTGCGACCGCGCCGACGAGATGCTCGTCGCGACCTTGACGGCGCCGCCGCCGAGGCCGATGACCTGCCTCGGGATCGGCCGATCCTGCTGCAGCGTGCCGTCGCCGATGTTGCCCCAGGTGTTCCTGCCCCAGCACCAGACCGTGCTGTCGCTGAGCACCGCGCAGGTGTAATCGGTGCCGGCCGAGATGTGCCGGGGCACGACGCAGGCACCCTGCACGCACTGGCCGCTGCAGGGGTTGTCGCAGCTGCCGCAGTGCGAGAGGCTCGTGAGGAGATCCACCTCGCAGCCGTTCTCGGGGTCCTTGTCGCAGCTGCCGCGGTTCTCCTCGCACTCCGGCGACTGGCAGACGCCGTCGAGGCAGCTCGGCCGGCCGCCGAAGGCCGAGCAGACGACGTCGCACGCGCCGCAGTGCTCCGCGTCGGTCGTCGTATCGACGCACGTGTCGCCGCACACCTCGCCGCCGCCCGGGCACGCGCCGCCGCTGCCGCCGCTGCCGCCGCTGCCGCCGCCGCCGCCGCCGCTGCCGCCGCCGGTGCTGGAGCTCGTCGACAGGTCGGGCGGGCGCGCCGTGAACTCCTTGCCGCACGCCCCGCAGGCGACGGCGACGGCGACGGCGGCAGGCACGTACGCCGCCGCGAGGAGCAGCGAGGCGGACGGGATCCGGCTGGCCCGAGGTCGATGCGTGGAAGCCATGGAGGGCGCTTTCCCTTGCGTTGTGGCGCGGCAGCGCCGTGGGGGCGCGACGCGCGCTTGCAGCATTCTAGACGAAGTCGAGGGCCGAGATCTCGCCTCGCGCTGCGCGCCGGCTGGCCTGCCGCTCCGATCAGCGCGCGGCGACGAGCAGATCGTCGATCGGCGGCACCTTCTCGAGCACGCCGAGGTCGACGAGCTGCTTCGCGAGCGTCTCCCAGCGTTCGCGGGTCATCACGCCGAGGCCCTTCTCCTGGGTCTCGGGGGTCTCGATGAGCGGCCGCTGCGCCTCCGCCGCGGCGACGAAGGTCTCCGCGTCCATCGCGGTGTTGAGCGGGGCCATGACCTCGTTGGCGCGCTTCGGATCGTGCAGGTAGGTGCGCCAGCCCTCCCGCGTGGCGCGGATGAACGCGCGGACGCGCTCCGGGTTCTCCTTCCAGAGCGCCGCGCGCGTGATCACGACCACCACGTACGGGTTGAACCCCTCGCTGGCCACGAGGAACGCGGCGGGATCGCTCCCCTTGCGCTTGGCCGCGATCGGCTCGGCGGTGATGAAGCACTGCTGCGAGAAGTTCTTGTCGGCGACGAAGCGGGCGACGCCGCCGTCGTACGGGACGACCTTCACCTTGCTGAACCCGTACTTCTTCTTGAGGTACGCCGCGTAAGGCAGCCCCGGCTCGATCGCGAGCGTGCCGCCCGACGCGAGGATGTCGGCGATGCCCTTCGCGCCGCGGCTCTCGTGGGTCATGATGGCCTGCGGCGAGGTCTGGAACACGGCGAAGAGGGGGAGCACGTCCGCCCCGCGGGCGCGGGCGGTGAGCACCTCGTCGGCGCCAGAGAGGCCGAAATCGACCTGCCCGCCGGCCACCATCTGGACGACCGGCACGCCGGCGCCGCCGCCGAGGATCTCGACCTCGAGCCCCTCCTTCGCGAACGCGCCGGCCTCGCGCGCCGCGTAGAACCCGCCGAACTCGGGCTCCGGGACCCAGTTGAGCGCGAGCTTCACCTTCGCGGCCGGCGCGCCCTGGGCAGGCGCGGCCGGCGCGCCCTGGGCCGCGGCCGGCGCGCCCTGGGCAGGCGCG
>JAICEP010000100.1 GCA_025924095.1 Sorangium sp. | reverse complement strand
GGGGAGGATGTCCAGATGACCGGGGAGGATGTCCAGATGACCGGGGAGGATGTCCAGATGACCGGGGAGGATGTCCAGATGGGCGGACTGTGCCCCTCGTGCGTTGGATCAGATGGATCCGATGAAGACGACGGGCTGCTCCCAGATCGCGAGGACGATGCAGCCCTCGGCGCTCGATACGCTGTGCCGGGTGCCCGGCGTGTTCACCACCAGCGTGCCGGCGCGGTGGTGCCCGCGCTCGTCCGTCTGAGAGCCCGCGAGCACGAAGATGTGCTCATGGCCGCGATGGACGTGCTGCGGCACGGACGCGCCCGGCGCATAGCGCAGGAGCGCCGCCGAGGAGCCCGCGTCGCCGCTCCCGTGAAGGCGATGGATCTCGACACCTTCCCGGAAGCGACGCCAGGGGACCAAGTCCGGATGAGCGGTGAGCGCCATCACGTCTGCAACGATGAACGGCAAATGCCCAGGTGCCGCATCCCGCGTTGTTGCTGGATTCATGGACGTCATCGCGAATCTCCCATGTTGGTGGAACCATGGCACGGCAAGCGGTCCGCGCTCAACGGCGATCGCGTGGCGCGCGAATAATTCATGGACGGGAAAACTCTCGGACATGAAGAGGCGCGTACAGATCCAGGGGGTGAAGAACACCCTGAGAACTCCGCTCCTCCCCGGTGGGGCCGGCACGCCGCGCCGCCGGAGCGTCCTCGCCCTCCTGCGTCCACTGCTCCTCTCGCTCTCGCTGCTGCCGGCGGCCGGCTGCAGCAAGGAGGCGTCCAGCGAACAGCCGCTCACGGTGGGCTTCATCTATGTCGGCCCCAGGGACGATTACGGCTACAACCAGGCGCACGCCGAGGGCGCCGCCGCGGTCGCCAGGCTGGCCGGCGTCAAGACGCGCGAGGAGGAGAACGTCGCCGAGACGGTCGCCGTGCAGAAGACGATCGAGAGCATGATCCACCTCGACGGCGCGGCGGTGATCTTCCCGACGTCCTTCGGCTACTTCGATCCGCACCTCCTCAAGGTGGCGGAGAAGTTCCCGGACAAGGTCTTTCTTCACTGCGGCGGCCTCTACGACGCGTCGAAGCACCCGAGCAACGTCGGCAGCTATTTCGGTTACATCGACGAGGCCGAGTACGTGTCCGGCATCGTCGCCGGGATGACGACGAAGAGCGGCAAGCTCGGGTTCATCGCGGCCAAGCCGATCCCGCAGGTGCTTCGCAACATCAACGCCTTCACGCTGGGCGTCCGGAGCGTGAACCCGAGCGCGACGACGGCCGTGATCTTCACCGGCGACTGGTCGATGCCCGTCAAGGAGGCGGAGGCGGCGAACAGCCTCATCGACCAAGGCGTCGACGTCCTGACCGCCCACGTGGACTCGCCCAAGGTGATCATCGAGCTCGCAGAGCGCCGCGGCGCCTTCAGCACCGGCTACCACACAAACCAGGCGACGCTCGCCCCCAAGGGGTACCTGACCGGAGCCGAGTGGAACTGGTCCAAGGTGTACACCGATTACATGACGTGGATCCGCGAAGGAAAGCCGTATCAACACCTCCTGCGCGGGGGCTTCAAGGAGGGGTTCGTCAAGCTCTCACCCTATGGGCCCGCCGTCTCCGAGGAGGCGAAGAAGAAGGCCGAGGAGGCGAAGGCGGGGCTCACGGACGGCACGCTCGTCATCTTCAAGGGGCCGGTCAAGGACAACACGGGCAAGGTGGTCATCGCCGAGGCCGTCGAGCAGATGCAGACGGACCTCGTGCTCGAGAGCATGAACTACCTCGTCCAGGGCGCCCTAGGCTCCGTCCAGTAGAGCGCCGCTCTGGGACGGCTCGGGGGATCTAGAGGGCCTTGAGGACGGCGGCAGCGGGGGCGGTCCAGCCGACGATGGCGCCCTGGGCGCGGACCATCTCCAGGGTCGCGGCCTTGAACTCGGGGAAATAGCTCTCGGTGGCGTCCTCGATCAACAGACACTCGTAACCGCGATCGTTCGCCTCGCGCATCGTGGTCTGGACGCAGACCTCGGTCGTCACGCCGGCGATGAGCAGCTGAGAGACGCCGAGCGCCGCGAGCCGGGCGTCGAGGCCCGTCCTGTAGAACGCGCCCTTGCCTGGCTTCGGGACGACGAGCTCCCCAGGCGCCGGCGCGAGCTCAGGGACGAAGTCGTTGCCAGGCTCGCCCAGGACGAGGATGCGGCCCATCGGGCCGGTATCGCCGATCCGCATGCCCGGCGCGCCGCGAACCCGCTTCGCGGGCGGGCAGTCCGAGAGATCCGGCCTGTGACCCTCCTTGGTGTGGATGATCGACAGGCCGCGCTCGCGGAACGCGTCGAGCAGCAGGCGAACCGTCGGCACGATGCGCTGGAGCCGGCGGACGTCGTTGCCGAGCGCCGCGCCGAAGCCGCCCGGCTCCAGGAAATCGCGCTGCATGTCGATGACGAGCAGCGCCACCGCGTCCGGCTCGGCGAGGCGGAACGGGCGCGGGCTCGCCGCGATCTCGGGGGCCCGCGCGCTCATCGGTGCCCCGCCATCGCGCGTCCGATCGCCGCGACGTCGGCCGAGGCGATCGGCGACTCGTGGACGATGCGGCCTTCGCTCATCACGAGGACGCGGTCGGCCATGGCGAAGATCTCGTCGAGATCCGCGCTCACGAGGAGGACGGCCGTGCCGCGGTTGCGCGCCAGGAGGATGCGGGAGCGGATCTCGGCCACGGCCGCGAAATCGAGCCCGAAGCACGGGTTGGCGGCGATGAGCAGCTCGATGTCCTCGCCCGAGCCGAGCTCGCGCGCGAGCACGGCCCGCTGCACGTTCCCGCCCGAGAGCCTGCCGATCGGCGCGTCGACCGAGGGCGTCTTGACGGCGTACTCGGCGACGAGGCGCTCGGCCGACCGCCGCAGCGCGGCGCGGCTCACGCCGAAGCGGAGCGCGGTGAACGGCGGCCTGTCGAAGACGCGGAAGCCGAGGTTCTCGGCGACCGACATCGCAGGCACGCAGGCGTTGCGCAGCGGCTCCTCGGGCAGGCACCGCACCCGGTGCGCCCGGGTCTGCTCGCGTCCGGCGCCGTACGGCTCGCCATGGACGAGCACCGCGCCCTCCCGCGCGGCCCGCTGGCCCGCGAGCACCTCGACGAGCTCCTCCTGCCCGTTGCCCGAGACGCCGGCGATGCCGACGATCTCGCCGCGGCGGACCGTGAGCGTCACGCCGTCGAGCGCCCGCCGCCCGCGGCCGGCGGTCGCGGCGAGCCCCACGATGCGCAGGACCGGCTCCCCGGCGGGCGCGTCGCCGCGCGCCGCGGAGACGTGCGCCGGCTGCGCGCCGACCATCATCTCGGCCATGGCCGCCGGCGTGAGGTCCCGGGCCTTTCCACGGCCCGCGACCCGGCCGCGCCGCAGCACCGTGACCTCGTCGGCGAACGCCATCACCTCGCGGAACTTGTGCGAGATCATGAGCACGCTGATCCGCTGCTCGTCGGCCATCCGCCGGAGCATCCCGAGCACCTCGTCGGCCTCGGCGGGCGTGAGGACCGAGGTCGGCTCGTCGAGGAGGAGGATCCTGCTGCCGAGGTAGAGCTGCTTCAGGATCTCGAGCTTCTGCTTCTCGCCCGTGGCGAGCTCGCGCACGGTCCGCTCCGGATCGATCCGGAAGGGCATGCGCGCCATGAACGCGCGGATCGCCTCACGCTCCTTGCGCCAGTCGATGACGAGGGGGAGCGACGGGCGCGCGAGCACGAGGTTCTCGGCGACCGTCATGTTCATCACCAGGGTGAAGTGCTGGTAGACCATGCCGATCCCCAGCGACTGCGCCTCGCGCGGGCTCCTGATGGACAGGGCGGCGTCGCCCACCCGCACCTCGCCCGCGTCGGCCGGGTGATAGCCCATGATGCACTTGACCAGCGTGCTCTTGCCGGCGCCGTTCTCGCCGAGGAGCGCGTGGAAGCTCCCGGGCGCGAGGCGCAGCGACACGTCGTCGAGCGCGAGCAGCGGCCCGAACCGCTTCGTGATCCCGGCGGCGGAGAGCGCCGGGGGCGGCCCGAGCGGGCCGGGGTCGCGGGCGGCGGCGGCGCGGATCGGCCTCGCCGCCGGGCTCGAGAGGGCGCGCGGGTCCATCACGACGCGAGCGCCTCCAGGAGCGCCGCGGAGGTCGAGACCGCGCCGAACACCCCGTTCTGCATCGTGATCATCTTCAGGGCCGCGGCGTGGTTGCCGGGGTCCGTGGCCGCGCAGCAGTCGGAGAGCAGCACGCACTCGTAGCCGCGATCGTTCGCCTCGCGCAGGGTGGTGTGCACGCAGACGTCCGTCGTGATCCCCGTGAGGATCAGGTTCTCGATGCGGCGCTGGCGGAGGATGAGATCGAGGTCGGTCGCGCAGAACGAGCCCTTGCCCGGCTTGTCGATGATCGGCTCGCCGGGCAGGGGCGCGAGCTCCGGGATGATCTCCCAGCCCGGCTCTCCCCGGACGAGCACCCGCCCGCACGGCCCCAGATCCCCGATGCCGACGCCCGTGCCGCGCCCGCCGTCGGTCCGGCGCGAGCGCCACCGCTTGTTCGCCGGGAGGTCGGAGAGGTCCGGCCGGTGCCCCTCGCGCGTGTGCAGGACGTGGACTCCGCGGCGGCGCACCTCCGCGAGCACGCGCTGGATCGGCGCGATGCAGGCCCGCGTCAGCGAGATGTCGTACCCGAGCCGATCGATGTACCCGCCCTTGCCGCAGAAGTCGGTCTGCATGTCGATGACGATCAGGGCCGTCGTCTCGGGGCGGAGCTCGCCGTTGTACGGCCAGGCGTAGGGGTCAGCGGCCACGTAGGTCATGCGTCGAGTCCTCCTGTTGTTCAGCGTTTCGCACCGTTTCGCGTGGTTCCTGGGGGGTTCGCGTCTCCTGGGCTCATCGGGCGAGCGTGAGCTCGGCGGGCTGGTCGCGCAGGGGCCGGGTCGCGGAGCTCGCGGCGACGAGGATGGCCAGCGTGACGATGTACGGCGCGGCGTTGAAGAGGTGGTATCCCCAGGTGACGCCCACCGACTGGAGCGCCGGGCCGAGCGCGCTCGCGCCGCCGAAGAGGAGCGAGGCCGCGAGGCAGCGCACCGGGTTCCAGCGCGCGTAGATGACGAGGGCGACGGCCATGAGCCCCTGTCCGCTCGACAGGCCCTCGTTCCAGCTGCCGGGGTAGAAGAGCGAGAGGAACGAGCCGCCGACGCCGGCCAGGAAGCCGCCGGCCATCGTCGCGCGCCGCCGGACGAGGTTCACGTCGACCCCCATCGCGCGGGCGCTGTCGGCGCTCTCGCCGACGGTGCGGAGCACGAGCCCGGAGCGGGTGCGGCGCAGCATCCAGAGCAGGAGCGGGGCGAGCGCGGCGCCGATAAGGAAGAGCGCGTTCACCTCGAGCGCGGCGCGGACCTGCGGCAGATCGCTGAAGAAGCCGAGCGAGATCGCGGGCAGGCGGGGCGCCGTGGGCTGGATGAGCGGCTTGCCGAGGAAGAAGGCGAGGCCGACGCCGAAGAGCATGAGCGCGATGCCGACCGCGATGTCGTTGACCCGCGGCTTCGAGCACAGCCACGCGTGCAGCGCGCCGAGCGCCGCGCCGATGAGGCCGGCGGCGAGGACGCCGAGCCAGGCAGAGCCGGTGAGGTAGGAGACGCCGTAGCCGCCCATCGCGCCCATGACGAGCGTGCCCTCCAGGCCGAGGTTCACGCGGCCGCTCTTCTCGGTGAGGCACTCGCCGAGGCTCACGAAGAGGAAAGGCGTGCTGATGCGGATGGCCCCGGCGGCGACCGCGAGGGGGATGCCCCAGAGACCCAGCGCCGTCGCGTCGCTCATCACGCCACCGCCGACGCAGGCGCCGCCTGCCGGACCTCGGGCTCGCGGGCGGCGCGGGGGCGCCCGCGGAGCGTCTCGCTCGCGAGGATCGCGATGAACAGGATCCCCTGGAGGACGTTCACCGTCGCGTCGGGGAGCTGCGCCGTGCGCTGCAGCAGGCCGCCGCTCGCGCCGATGCCGCCGAGCAGGAGGGCGACCGGCAGGATCGCGAGCGGGTTGTGGCGCGCGATGAACGCGACGAGGATCCCAGTGGTCCCGTAGCCGCTGACCAGCGACGCGCTGGCGCGGCCGTGGACGGCCGCGACCTCCACCATGCCGGCGAGCCCCGCGCACGCGCCGGCGAGCATGCAGGTGATCACGACGAGGCGCTTGACCGGCAGGCCGGCGAGGAGCGCCGCGCGGACGTTGCCGCCGCTCATCGCCGCGGCGAAGCCGAACGTCGTCCGGTGCATGAGCACGTAGCAGAGCGCGCAGGCGAGCACGCCGTAGGCGAGGCCCCAGTGGACCTCGACGCCGGGCAGGTTCCCGAGCGCGTTCTCGGCGCCGATCGGGGCCGTGGACGGCTTGTTCAGGCTCGCCGGGTCGCGCAGGGCGCCCTCGACGAGGTGGTTCAGGATCGCGATCCCGATGTAGTTGAGGAGCAGGCTGCTGATCGTCTCGCTCACGCCGCGGTACACGCGCAGCGCGCCGGCGAGGCCGATCCAGAGCGCGCCGGCGGCGAGCCCCGACAGGAGCATCGCGGCGAGCACCGCGACGGGCGGCGCGCCGAGCGCCCGCGAGGCCAGCGCCGCCGACGCGGCCGAGAGCCCGCCCACGACGACCGCGCCCTCGCCGCCGATGACGATCAGGCCGAGGCGCGCCGGGAGCGCCGTGCAGAGCGCGGTCAGCATGAGCGGCGCGGCGCGGAGGAGGGTGTTCTGGAACGAGAACCACGTGCCGAAGGCGCCGCGGTACATGTCGTAATAGACGCCGAGCGGGTTCGCCCCCTGGGAGGCCACGAAGGCGCCGAACACGAGCAGCGAGGCCGCGAGGGCCCCGACGGGGATGGCGATCACCTCGGCGGTCTCGCGTCCGAGCAGCGCTTGCGGGAGGAGCTTCACGCCGCCGAGGATAAGGCCTCCTCTATTTCCGCTCTTTTTCGGGGAGCTTGCGGGGCGTGACGCCGCGGTCCGAGGGATGCTGCGATGTGGTGGCCGCGGCGACCGCGAACGATCCGCACAGCGCGCCCCTCTCCCGTCCGGTCCCGGCCTTGCACCCGGCGCACGTCGGCCCGGTGAGCCCGGAGCCGGAGGTGTCTTTGGCATGCGGTGCGGCCGATCGTTCCTTCTCGTCCTGAGCACCAGCGTCCTCCTGGCGACGCGCTCGACGGGCGCCACGGGCGCCGTCGAGCTGACGTGTCCATCGAGCGTGACCCTCGAGGCGCTCGTGGGGTGCCTTCGCGACCAGATGCCCAGCCGGGGATCAGGGACGTTCGTCGCCCCGAGCTTCGCGGAGATGAGCGCCTGGCGGAGCGTCGCTTCCGCCATGATGCGCGGCGATTGCGGCTTCGCGCTCCCTTACAGCCTGTCGCTCTTCGTGCAGATCCGGCGCTTCCGCGACGCGGAGAACGGCCGCGGCTACTGCGTGCTCATGGAGACCGCCGACTGGAACGGGGACGGGGTGGTCGATCGGGGCTTCGGGGCCTTCATCGTCGACGCGAGCGCCGAGCGGGAGCTCAGCCACCAGGTGTCGCACCCGATCGCGGACGAAGGGACCGAGACGCAGGCCGTCACCGTCTTCAAGAAGACGAGATCCCGCACCTTCCTCCTGGCCGGCGCGCACCGCGACGCGAGCCCGGGCGAGGGCGGATTCCAGGGCTTCTCGGCGAGCTCGGACGCCACCCGCAACGCGGCGACCATGTTCCACATAACGCATGTGGAGGTCATGGCCCATTACGGGGAGAAGCCGTGGTGGGCCATTCAGTGGCACGGCATGGCCGAGGACACGTGCGCGCCCGTGGATGTGCACCTCTCTCACGGCGTGGGCACGCCCCCCGCGGCGGAGGACAAGATCCTGGAGCTCAGGAAGCACCTCCTCGCCCGCGAGCCGACATGGCGGATCGGCGTCGCCGGCAGCCGTGCGTGCTCGCTGAACGCGACGAGCAACGTCCAGGGGCGGCTCCTCAACAGCGCGCCGACGGAGCTGGGCTTCGGCAGCGCCCCGGCGCCCCCTCCCCGGCGATCTCGGCGATTCGTGCACATCGAGCAGCACCCCGAGTTTCGCGATCCGGAACGGTGGATTGCCCCGGTGCTGGCCACCTGGCCGTGAGCCCCATTCCATGGGGGTGGGGGCATGGGCCCGGAGAGAGGTCACATGAAGGCTGGAAGGCGGGAAGGTTTGAAAATCATTGATGATTTTCTTCCCGCCTCCCCGCCTTCATGTCCAAACGACCCCACCGCATCGTCCGCCGCGTCCCGGAGCTCCCCCGGTGTGTCCCGCCTGCCACATCGCGCGCCCGACTTCCGCCGCGGACAGGCCTCTTGCGCCCGCGGCATCCCCATTGCTGAGTCGCGGGACCATGCTCGCCGCTCCGCGCCTCCGGTTCGCGCCTGCCGCCCTCGCGGCCATCGCCCTCAGCCTCGCGTGCGTTCAGGGCGCGCGCGCCCCCAACGTTCCGCCGCGCGGGACGCTCGCCCCGGGAGCGCTCGATCCGGGCGCCAGGGCCGCGGAGGGGCCGTTCGCGGTGGTGTTCGGCGCGCCCCGCGGGCAGACGACGAGCCCGGCCGAGATCAGCCTCGTCTTCAACCGGCCCATGCGGCCGCTCGACCTCGCCGGCGGCGAGGCCGCGGCCCCCGCGATCCTCAGGCCGCCCGCGCCGGGGAGCTGGCGATGGGTCGGCACGAGCGGCCTCACGTTCGCCCCCGAGGGGCGCCTGCCGCGCGGCACGGCGTTCACCGTCGAGGTCCCGGCGGGCACGCGCGCGCTCGACGGCAGCGCGCTCGCCGAGCCCTACGTGCTCACCTTCCGCACCGAGCTGCCCAGCGTCGCGCGCGTCGAGCCGTGGTCGGGGAGGGACGACCTCAGGCCGGACTCGCGGTTCGAGCTGAGGTTCAACCAGCCGGTCGAGACGGCCGAGGTCGCGCGGAGCGTGTCCATCCGGGCGGCCGGCGTCGCGGCCAAGGTGGCGTTCGACGTCCGGCGCCCCGACCCGAAGAACGAGATGCTCGCCGAGATCGTCCCGCGCGCGCCGCTGCCGCTCAACAGCGAGGTCGAGGTCGTCGTGGCCGGGAGCCTCCGCGGCAGCGAAGGGCCGCTGCCGGCCGGCGAGGAGCAGCGGTTCTCGTACCGCACCTACGGGCCGCTCCGGGTGCTGGGCCACCGGTGCGATCGCGACACGCCGCAGGGGGGCTGCGCGACCGACGGCGGCTTCACGCTCTCCTTCTCGAACCCCGTCCGCTTCGCGGACGCGAAGCGGGCGATCTCGGTGGAGCCCGCCGTCAAGCTGACGTGGCCGACGTGGCTCGAGGACGAGACGCTCACGAGCCACCTCTCCCTCGGCGGGCGCTTCGTGCCGGGGCGCAGCTACAAGGTGCGCGTCGCCGCGGGCCTGCGCGACCAGCACGGACAGGCGCTCGCCGGCGCCGCCACCGAGCAGGTCGCGTTCGGCGATCGCTGGCCCGAGGCGCAGATCGGCCTCACCGGGAGTATCTTCGAGCCGGCGCAGCGGCGCGAGATCCCCGTCGTGTCCGTGAACGTGCGCGAGCTCTCCCTCGCGCTCGGCGCGATGACCGAGGAGGCGGTGCTCGCGCTGGAGGCCGACCCGAACAGCCCGGGGCGGAGCCCGAAGATGAGCGAGATCGCGGCGCTGCCCGCCGGCAAGCAGTCGGTCCTGCGCCCGGCCGCCGCGACAAACGCGCCGGCGACGCACCTCGTGCGGGCCAGCGAGGTGCTCGGCGGCGAGGGCAAGCGCGGGCCGCTCGCGATCGGGATCAGCTACACCGCGCGGCCAGGGACGCGGCACGCGCGCACCGCGTCGGAGGCGGTGATCGCGCAGGTGACCGACCTCGGGATCAGCGCGAAGGTGTCGCCGAACGGCTCGGTCGTGTGGGTGACGCGCCTGTCGACGGGCGCGCCGGTGCCCGGCGCCAGCGTGTGGATCCGGACCCCGGGCGCGCGCGCGCCGGCGGCGGTGCTCACCGACGCCGAGGGGTTCGCGACCGTCCCGGCGACGGCGTACCGGCCCGGCGCCACGCCCGGCCCGGAGCGCGGCGTGATCTTCGCGCGCTCGGGCGACGACTGGACGTACCGCCGCGTGGCCGACGCGCTCAGCGGGTGGCGCTTCGGCGCGCAGCCCGACTTCAGCGAGCCGCGCCCGTTCGGGATGGTGTTCTCGGATCGCGGCATCTACCGGCCGGGCGACACGGTGCGCGTGAAGGGGATCTTCCGCGAGGAGGCGGCGCGCGGGACGAGGACGCCGGCGGGCAAGAGCGTCGCGTTCAAGGTGGAGGGGCCCGACGGCGAGGCGCTCGTCACCCTCTCCCCGTCGCTCAGCGCCTTCGGCACGTTCTCGGCCGACGTGAAGATCCCGGAGACCGCGCGGCTCGGCACGTACGGCCTCGCCGCGACGGTCCAGGGGGGCGAGGCGGGGTGGCCGGACGTGACGGGCAGCGTCGAGGTCGCCGAGTACCGCCCCGCCGAGTTCAAGGTGAGCGTCGAGAGCGACAGGCCGAGCTACGTCCGCGGCGACAAGGCGCGCTGGATCGCGCGCGGCGACTACCTGTTCGGGGCGCCGATGACGAACGCGGAGGCGCGGCTCTCGGTGACACGCGCGCCGTCGGCGTTCTCGCCGCCGGGGCTCGAGGGCTTCACGGTCCGCGAGGACGAGCTCACCGACGCCCTGCTGGACGAGGCCCCGCGCGAGTTCGAGGTGCAGAGCGGGCGCGAGAAGCTCGACGCGGCCGGGCAGGCGGCGATCGGCGCGACGCTCGCCATGCCCGGGCAGCGCGGCACCGAGCTCGTCACGTGCGAGGCGGAGATCACGGACGTGTCGCGCCAGGCGATCGCCGGGAGCTCGACGGCGCTCGTGCACCCGGCCGAGTTCTACGTCGCCCTCAAGGAGCCCGATCGCTTCGCGAAGGCGGGCGAGGTGCTCCGGCCCGAGATCCTCGCCGTCGATCCGAAGGGGGCGCGCGTGGCGCAGGTCGCCGTCCGGGTCGCGCTCGTGCACCGGACGTGGACGCTCGCCCGCGCGGAGAGCGGCAGCGCGTACCGCAGCATCAGCGTGCCGGTCGACAAGGTCGTCGCGCGGTGCGGCGTGACGACGGCGGCGACGCCGCGCAGCTGCGAGCTCGCGGTGCCCTCCGGCGGCTACTACCTGCTGCACGCGACGGCCAAGGACCGCCGCGGCAACCCGGTCGGCGCCGCCGCCGGGGTCTACGCGCTCGGCGAGGGGGGCGGCGGCGGCTTCGGCGACAGCGACGAGCTCAAGGTCGAGCTGGTGCCCGACAGCGACAGCTACGAGATCGGGCAGACGGCGCGCGTGATCGTGAAGTCGCCGTTCGCGTCCGCCGACGCGCTCGTCACGGTCGAGCGCGCCGGGATCTCGTCGCACCGGAAGGTGAAGCTGTCGGGCGCCATGCCGGTGATCGACGTCCCGATCACGGAGGACCTGCGGCCGAACGCGTTCGTCTCGGTGCTGATCCTGCGCGGGCGGACGAAGCCGCCGCCCGCGCCCGGGAAGGGCGGGGCGCCCGGGCCCGACGTCGGCGCGCCGGCGTTCCGCCTCGGCTACGCGCCGCTCCGCGTGAACCCGGAGGCGCAGCGGCTCGCGGTGCGCGTCCGCCCGGACAAGGCGGACGCGCGCCCCGGCGATCCGCTCCGCGTCGATGTCGACGTGCGCGATCGCGCCGGCCAGCCCGCCCGCGCGGAGGTGACGCTCTACGCCGTGGACGAGGGCGTGCTCTCGCTGACCGGCTACGCGACGCCGGATCCGATCCCCGTGTTCGGCGCGCCGCGCAGCCTGAGGGTGGCGACGGTCGAGACGCGCGAGGCGCTCGCCCGCGTGCGCAACCCGTTCGCCGATCTCGGCGCCGACAAGGGGCGCGCGGGCGGCGGCGGCGCCCAGGGCAGCACGGGCGTGCGCCGCGATTTCCGCCAGAGCGCCTACTACCACCCCGCGCTCGTCACCGACGCCTCCGGGCAGGTGAGCGCGAGCTTCAAGCTGCCCGACTCGCTCACGACCTACCGGGTCATGGCGGTCGTGACCGCCGAGGACGACCGCTTCGGCTACGGCGAGTCCCGCGTGACGACGAGCCGGCCGCTCATGGCCCGGCCGGCGCTGCCCCGCTTCCTCCGCGCCGGCGACGCGATCGACGCGGGCGTGGTCGTCACGTCGAAGGGGCTCGCGAAGCCGACGACGGTCGAGGTGGAGCTCACCGCGTCGGGGCTCACGCTCGCGGGCAGCGCGAAGCGCGCCGTGGAGCTCGCCCCGGGCGGGTCGGCCGAGGTCCGCTTCGCGCTCTCGGCGCCGCGGGCCGGCCCGGCGACGCTGCGCTTCCGCGCGACCGGGGGCGGCGCGTCGGACGTCGTCGAGGTGACGCGCGAGGTCAGGGCGCCCATGTCGCCGGAGGCCGTCGCGCTCTACGGCGACACGACCACCGCGAGCGCGGAGAAGCTCGGGGACCTGTCGGCGATCCGCGACGACACGGGCGGGCTCACGGTGAGCCTCGCGCCGACCGCGCTCGTGGGGCTCGGCGGCGGCGTGGAGCAGCTGCTCGAGTACCCGTACGGGTGCACCGAGCAGCTGACGAGCCGGATGGTGCCGCTCCTTGCGCTGCGCGATCTCTCGAAGGCCTACGGGATCGCGCTGCCGAAGGACCTGACGGCGGTCCTCGGCAAGACGGTCCGGGAGATCCTCTCGCACCAGCGCGGGGACGGGGGCTTCGGCTTCTTCGCCGAGTCGGACCGGGCGGACCTGTGGACCACCGCGTACGCGCTGTGGGGCCTCACCGAGGCGAAGCGCTACAGGGTCGCGGTGCCGGCCGACGCGCTGGAGCGCGCGACGTCGTTCCTGCGCGGGCGGCTCAACGAGGCGGGCGACGATCCGCTGCTGCGGGCGACGGCGCCGTTCATCCTCGACGTCCTCGCGGCGAGCGGCGCCCCCGACCCGGGGCGCGCGAGCCAGCTGTTCGACGAGCGCGCCAAGCTGCCGCTCTTCTCGAAGGCGCTGCTCGCGCACGCGATGGTGATCGGCAAGAGCGACAGGGCGGCCGTCGATGAGCTCGTGCGCGAGCTCGAGGGGGCGCTGCGCCTCGACGGACCGATCGCGCGGGCCGTCCACAACCACGGCGACGCGTACGCGGTCCTCATGGACTCCGAGGCCCGCACCTCGGCGCTCGTGCTGCGCGCGCTGCTCGCGGCGCGGCCCGCGCACCCGCTCGGGCCGCGGCTCGCGGCGGGCCTGCTCGCGGATCGCCGCGGGGGCACGTGGCGCAGCACGCAGGAGACGGCGTGGGCGCTGCTCGCGCTCGACAAGTACCGCGCGGCGCAGGAGAAGTCGGCGCCCGACTTCGACGCGCGGGTGTTCCTCGGGCAGGCGGAGCTGTTCTCCGCCCCGTTCCACGGCCCGACGACCGAGCAGGTCAAGACGTCGATCCCCGCGGCGCGGCTCACGAGCGCCGCGGGCGCGCCGCTCGCGTTCACCGTCGACGGGCGCGGCCGGCTCTTCTACGAGGCGCGGCTCCGCTACGCGCGCAAGGAGCTCCCGCCGGCGGGGCTCGATCGCGGCTTCTATATCGAGAAGTCGCTGCGCGCGCTCGCGCCCGAGGAGCTCGCCGCCGCGCTCGGCGGCGGGGCGCCGGACGGCGCCCCGCGTCGGCCGGGCGCGGCGCCCTCGTCGCTCGCCTTCGCCGGCAGCGACCTCGTGCTCGGTGAGATCCTCGTCGTGACGCCCTCGCCGCGCGACTTCGTGGTCATCGACGATCCGCTGCCGGCCGGCCTCGAGGCGATCGACGCGCGCCTCGCCACGTCCGCGCGCTCGCTCGACGTCGACGCGGCGGAGGGCAGGGCAGACGACGACGACGACGACGATCAGGACGACCTGCGCGCGACCGGCCGCGCGTACAACCCGAGCCGCTTCGTCCGCGAGGTGCGCGACGATCGGGTCCTGTTCTTCGTCGACCACATGGCCGCCGGGATGTACCGGTACCGCTACCTCGCGCGCGCCACGACGCTCGGGTCGTTCGTGGTCCCGCCCGCGCGCGCGGAGGAGATGTACAGCCCCGAGGTCTTTGGCCGGACGGGCGCCCTCACGGTCAAGGTCGGGAGCCGGGCGCCGGACGCGGCGCCGCGCCCGCGCTGAGCCGTGCGCGCGCTCTCCCCGCCCGGTCCCGGCCGCGCAGGGCGCTGGCTCGCGCGCGTCCACCCGCGCCTGCCGCTCGTCCTGCGCCGCGCCGCGTGGCTCGCGCTCGCGCTCGCCGTCGCGCCGTGGCTCCTGCTCGCCGTCGCCGCGGCCCTCACGCCGCTCCCGCCGGCGCTCG
>JAICEP010000099.1 GCA_025924095.1 Sorangium sp. | reverse complement strand
TCGCTGCCCTTGCCGAGGAGCACGGTCGAGTAGACGTAGGTGTCCGCCCCTCGCTCGACGTAACCGACCATCCAGCCGGTTGTCGATCGCTCGTAGACCTACATCCCCGTCTTGCCGCGCAGCGTGTACGCCGGCGTCTGCTCCAGCACGATGAGCCGCTTCACGATGTCCAGGCTCCTCGCCGAGCAGGGCAACGAGCCGGCGTGGAGCCGCCGCAGGAAGTCGATCTGCTCGTGCGGCGAGATGCGGAGCCCTCCGGTCAGCCAGAACCTGTCGATGCCGCCCGAGATGTCGCGGTTGCCGTAGCCGAACGCGTCGAGGTGCGCCTGCATGCGCTCGGGCCCGATCCGGCGCGCGACGTCCTGGTAGAACCAGACGACCGAGTGCTTCATCGCCGACGCGAGATCGTGATCGCGGTTCCAGTCGGGGATGACGCGCTTCACGCCGTCCCACCGCAGCGAGAAGCGCTCATCCGGGATGACCCCGGTCTCCAGGCCGATGAGCGTGTTCGGGATCTTGAAGGTCGAGGCGGGGACGTACCGCGCCGCCGCGCGATCCGGGTTCACGACGCGGGTGACGCCCCGCGCGGCGTCGAAGAGGACGAACGCGCCGTCCACGCCCTCCGCGCGGAGGAGCGCCGCCCCGCCCTCGTCGACCTCGGTCCTCGCCGCGGGCGCCGCGGCGGCCGCGTCCGCCTCCGGCGCGGCCGCCGGCGCGCCCTGCCCCGGGGCGGCGGGCGGCGGCGTCGCTTCGCTGCCCGGCGGTGGCGGCGGAGGTGGCGTTGGAGGCGGCGGCGCCGTGGCGCAGGCGCTCGCCGTCGCGAGGAGCGCCGGGAGAGCGCAGCCGAGGAGGGGACGCGCGGCCGCGAGGAGGGGACGCGCGAGGCAGGAGGAAGGCGGAAAGAGCATGGCGCCCCTAACGCGGCCGCGCGCCGCGCTTATTCCCGCGCCGCCGCCATCGCCGGTGCGGCGGCCGTCGCCGGCGCGCGCTCGCCCTCCGAGAAGTCGAGATCGATCCCCACGATCTTCATGAGCCGCAGCGCGTTCGCGCTCGTCACGACGCCGGGCTTCAGCTTGTAGTCGAAGGTCATCCGGTCATCGACCACGAGCTCCTCGAAGTGCATGTTGCGCACGCGGCCCGCGGTCTCCTGCTCCAGCACGGAGATCCCCATGTCGTGGGACGACACCGCGCCGATGGCCCCCCGCTCCACGATGTGCCTCACGACCGCCCTGGCGCCGATCTGGCGCTCGCGCGCGTTCGTTCCGTGGAGGATCTCGTCGAGCAGGAACAGCACCGGCTCGCCGCCGTTCACGCCGTCGACGACGCGCTTCAGGCGGGTCAGCTCGGCGTAGAAGTGCGAGACGCCTTGCTCGAGCGAGTCCTTGATCCGCATGCTCGTCCGGACGCGGACCGGCCACAGCGACAGCGACGACGCGCAGACCGGCGCGCCCGCGAGGGCGAGCACGGCGTTCACCCCGACCGCGCGCAGCAGCGTGCTCTTGCCCGACATGTTCGAGCCCGTCACCAGCAGCGCGGCGCCCGCGCCCTCCAGCGAGACGTCGTTCGTCACCCGGCGGTCGCGCGGCAGGAGCGGGTGGCCGAGCCCCGTCGCCGTGAAGCGCGGCTCGCCGTCCTTCACCTCGGGGTAGGCGTAGTCGGGGTTCTCGTGCGCGAACGTCGCGAGGCTCGCGAGCGCCTCGACCTGCCCGAGCGTCCGCATCCACGCCTTGACGTGCCGGCCCGCGCGCAGCTTCCACCGCTCCAGGGCGAGCGCGCACCACACGTCCCAGAGCAGGAAGATGTCGGCGACGAGATGGATGAGCCCGCTGTGCCGCAGGTCCGAGTAGCCCACCCGCGTCTCGAGCGCGGTCATCTCGCGCGAGGCGAGCGCCCCCGAGGGGCCGGCGAGCTCGGCCTTGAGCTCGCTCAGGAGCGCCGACGAGAACGCCTGCTGCTCGATGCGCGCGAGGAGCGGCCGGTACCGCGCGAACGGCGCCTCGCGCGACGACGCCGCGGTGAGGATCGGCTCGATCGCGGGCCGCAAGAGGAGCAGAACGAGGAGCTGGGCCGCGAACGGCAGGACCCAGGCGTGGCGGAGCAGCCCGAGCTCTTCCGCCGGGACGAGCCGTGGCGCCGCGAGCAGCGCGAGCGTCAGCGGCACGAGCACCTTCGCCGCGGTCAGGAGCGCGCTCGTCGGCTGGCCGCCGGCGCGCGCCTCGGCGCCGAGCAGCGACGGGGGCGCCTCGGCCCACGCGATGAGCGGCCCGGCCTCGCGACCGCGCGCCCCCGCCTGGAGGCCCACCACGGCGAGATCCTCCCGGAACGCGCCGAGGCCGGCGAGCTCGCGCACCGCCTCCTGCCGCGCCGCCACGCCGGCCGCGGGAGAGGGCTCCGTGAGCCAGGCCGCGAGCGTGGCCTCGCCCTCGCCGGTCTGGGCCACGTCGAGCAGCTGGAACAGCGACGCCTGCCCGAACACGTCGAGATCGCCCGCGTAATCGTGGTCCGCCGCGCCGAAGCGGTCGCCCCGCTCGGGGAAATCGGCGAAATCGCCGGCGACGCGCCGCTTGCCGCGCACGTAGAGGCCGATGCGCTGCTCGAGCTCCGTCATCCGGGTGACGAGGCGCGCGTGCGCCACGAGCAGCCCGAGGAACACCGCGGTCACTGCCCCGGCGGCGTACGCGACCCACCGCGGCACGTCGCCGAAGAGCGCGTACCCCCCGGCCACGGCCGCGGCCACGAACGAGACCCCGCGCAGCAGCGAGAACGTCCTCGACCGGCGCTCGAGCGCGCCGGCCTCGGCGCGCAGGACGGCCAGGCGATCGTCATAGGCGGACAGGACGCCCTGCGCGACGGCGTTGGGGGGCGGCTGCACGACGGCGTTGGGGGGCGGCTCCACGGGGCGCTGTCCATAAGCCACCGCCGGCCGTGCATCCAGCGGCAGGGCAGGGCCCCCGCACGAAGGCCACGAAAGCGTTGAAGCGTCCTGCCTGGCTGCTCGTACAATGGCGCCATGGACCAGAACCTGCTGGAGCGCCTCAAGGCGTACACCGTCGTCGTCGCCGACACCGGCGACATCAACTCGATCGAGAAGTTCCGCCCGCAAGACGCGACGACGAACCCGTCGCTCATCACCGCGGCCGCCCAGATGTCCGAGTACGCCGACATCGTGAGCGGCGCGCTCGCCTGGGCACAGAAGGAGGCGGGCCAGGGCAAGGAGCCGGGCGACGCCGTGAGCCTCGCCTTCGACCGGCTCGCCGTCGATTTCGGCTTGCGCATCCTGAAGATCATCCCCGGCCGCGTCTCGACCGAGGTCGACGCGCGCCTCTCCTACGACACCCAGGCGACCCTCGAGAAGGGCCGGCGCATCGTGCGCCTCTACGAGGAGGCCGGCGTCTCGCGCGAGCGCGTCCTCATCAAGATCGCCTCGACGTGGGAGGGCATCCGCGCGGCGGAGGTCCTCGAGAAGGAGGGCATCCACTGCAACCTCACGCTGCTCTTCGGGCTGCACCAGGCGATCGCGTGCGCCGAGGCGGGCGTGACGCTCATCTCGCCGTTCGTCGGGCGCATCCTCGACTGGTACCTGAAGGACACGGGCCGCGCGAGCTACGCGCCCGCCGAGGACCCCGGGGTCGTCTCGGTCACGAAGATCTACAACTACTACAAGAAGCACGGCTACAAGACCGAGGTGATGGGCGCGAGCTTCCGCAACCTCGACGAGATCAAGGAGCTCGCCGGCTGCGATCTCCTGACGATCTCGCCCAAGCTGCTCGCCGAGCTCGCCTCCGCGCGCGGCGAGCTGCCGAGGAAGCTCGACCCGGACGCGGCGCGCGCCCAGCACATCGAGAAGATCACGATGGATGAGGCGACGTTCCGCGCGATGCACAGCGCCGACCGGATGGCGAACGACAAGCTCAGCGAGGGCATCGACGGCTTCGCGAAGGCGCTCGCCGCGCTCGAGGTCCTGCTCCGCGAGCGCCTGCAGAAGGGGGCTGCCTCCTAGCGCCGGCGGCGTGAGCGCGGCCCGCGGGGCAGCGCGTCGAGGGCACGCGACCCCGGCGCCCCGCGCGGCCCGGCTGGCCACCCAGCTGGCCCGGGTAGCCCGATGGACGGCGGCGCGGGAAGAAGGCGGAAGGTCGGCTTGCGCGTGGGCCTCCCGGTCTTCTAGGATTCGCGCAGCTGGATGGCACACGGGTCACAACACGGGTCGCATTGGACCCTCCGCACCGCGGCGGGTCCAATTCGGTCCTCCGAGGAGGCTCGGCGTGGAGCCGTCCCATCCGTCATAGCAAAGAGGAGGCGACGTTGAAGCTCACGTCACAGGATTACTGGGAGAACCATTGGAAGGGCTACGCCGGGGCCGAGGACATGGGCGGCGGCTGCGAGCTCTACGACGACATCGCTCCCTTCCTGCCGCGCGGAGAAGGTTTGTCGTTCCTCGAGATCGGGTGTGCGCCGGGCCGCATCCTCGCCGACTTCTGCGGGCGCCTCGGGTTCACGGCCCACGGCCTCGACTACGCCTGCGACCCGGCCGTCGTCGCAGACGAGCTCACGAAGCGCGGCGTCAAGGTCGGCAAGATCGAGAAGGGGGACTTCTTCTCCTGGAAGCCCGAGGAAAAGTTCGATATCGTGGCTTCCTTCGGGTTCATCGAGCACTTCGATGACGCGGGGTCGGTCGTGGATCGGCACTTCGAGATGGTGAAGCCGGGCGGCACCGTGGTCGTGGCCATGCCGAACTTTGCCGGCGGGCAGAGGGCGCTCCACTGGCTGTTCGATCGCAAGAACCTGAACGGCCACAACACCCGCATCATGAACCTGCCGTTCCTCGAGGCCGCTGCCCGCCGCAACGGCGCCGAGATCGTCCAGGCCCGTTACACAGGCGGCCACTTCGATTTCTGGCTGGACGACGAGGCGCCGCTCCTGGCGCGGCGTGTCATCTGGAAGCTCGTGCCGCCGCTCCAGGCGCTCGCGCGCCGGGTGGTCCCGGGCGAGACGAACCCCTGGTTTTCCCCCTACCTGGTCGCCATCTACAGGGCGCCCATGCGGTCCGGGGGAACGCCCGACGCTTGATCCTTCCCCGATGAGCGATCCCAGCCCGAACGTTATCTCGCCGCCAGCTGTCCGGGACGCAGACGCCGACCGCCGCTTCCGCGAGTGCGTCCAGCGCCACGGCTGGGATCCGGACGACACCTTCGTCGGGGGGTATGTCGACTGGGAGTGGCGGCACAGCCGCCACGCCTACGACGATCTCTTCACCTCGGTCCGCGGCAAGAAGGTGCTCGAGTTCGGCTGCCACATGGGCGCGACCGCGATCGTCCTCGCGACCCTGGGCGCGGACGTGACGGCGATCGATGTCGACCCCATGTACGTCGAGCTGACCCAGCTGAACGCCGAGCGCCACGGCGTGTCGGACAGGGTGCGCGTCCTTCACGTCCCCGACACGACCTCGCTTCCGTTCGCGAACGGGGAGTTCGAGCTCGTCTCCTGCAACAGCGTGCTCGAGTACGTCCCGCCCGGGCTCCTGCCCGCCGTCCAGCGCGAGATCGACCGGGTGGTCGGGCCGTGGGGGTTCATCGTCATCCTGGGCACGAGCAACCGCCTCTGGCCGGTCGAGCTCCACAGCCGTCGCGTCCTGATGAACTACGTGCCTCGCCCGCTGCGCCCGCTGTTCCCGGGCAAGTCGCTCTACAGCGTATTTCCCTGGCAGCTCCGGCGCGGGTTCGGCGACTATGCGGATATCTCGCAGCAGGATCGGGGCCGGTTGATCGTCGACCTGAAGGCCAAGATGGGCATGTCCGGGCCGCGGCTCAGGGCCTTCTCCGCGGCGAACCGGCTGCTCGGCCCGCTCGGGATGCACGTGGGCTTCGTGGCCCCGACGATCACGATGGTGCTTCAGAAGCGTGGTGAGGGAGGAGCAGGCGATGGCTGACGGCAGGACGCGGGTATACATTACCGTGGACGTGGAGTGCGCCGAAGAGCGCATCACGGGCGACAGCAAATCTCCCGCGATGGGCTACGACCTCCGCATCTGGGGCCGCTTCGTCAACCAGCGCGAGCCCCTCGGCATCGAGCTCATCATGCGCGAGCTCGAGGCGTGCGGTCAGCGCGGGACGTTCTTCGTCGAGGCGATCGGCTCGTACAGCTTCGGCATGGACGGGCTCAAGAACGTGTGCCAGGCGCTGCACAGCCGGGGCCACGACGTGCAGCTGCACGTGCACCCCGTGCAGCGGCGCGCCGACTGGCACACCCGGGGCGAGGCCCGCGTCTCGGACGACATCGCCGACTATCCGGTCGAGGAGCAGGCGCGGCTGCTGCTCGAGGGGCGCGACCTGCTCGTGCGCGCGGGCATCCCGGCGAGCGAGCTGCTCGGCTACCGCGCCGGCAACTTCGGCGCGAGCAACGACACCTGGCGCGCGATGAAGCTGGCGGGGCTCGTGCTGAGCAGCAACTACAACCCCTGTTACTTCAACAAGAACTGCAAGATGCAGTATCCCGGCGCGCGCCTCGGCCTGTTCGAGACGCCCGAGCGCGGGGTGTACGAGCTGCCGGTCACGAACTTCATCGAGCCGACGAAGCGCTTCAGGCACCTTCAGATCACGGCGGTGACGCTCGACGAGATCAAGCACTGTCTCCTCCGCTACCGCGCGCTCGGGGTCAAGGAGGTCACGCTTGTGACCCACTCGTTCGAGTTCTACTTCCTCGACTCGGCGGAGGCGCGCCGCGGCTACCTGAACCGGCTCAACATGGAGCGGCTCCGCGGGCTCTGCCGCTTCCTCGAGGAGAACTCGAAGGATTTCGAGGTCGACACCGTGGGCGCCCTCGCGCGCCGGCTCGCGGACGCGGCGCCCGAGGCGCCCAGCGCGGACGACAGCGAGCCTCCCTCGCTGCAGTTCCCCCAGTCCAATGCCATTCACCACGCCCGCCGCGTCGTCGAGCAGGCGTACAAGCGCGTCGCGCAGCGCTTCACGTTCGGCTAGGCCGGCCCGTCGGGGGTCTGGCCAGCTGGCCCAGGGACGTCCTCGCCCCTGCGCCGCCTCGGGCCGCCTCTGCAAAGCGCGGCCGGCCGGCGCGTTATCGCCGCCGCCTGCTGCGTCGGCGGCCCTCCGGCGGTGCTCCGGTGCTAAGTAGCGCGCATGCGGCTCATCGGACAGATCCACGTTTCGCTCAAGGGCAGCCTCATCCAGCGCGACCCCACCCTGTGGGAGAAGCTGAAGCGCGGCTTCGGCGCCAGGGTGGACCTCGACACGGATCGCATGCGCGTCGAGCTGGAGGCCACCGCCGTGATCGACCAGGTGCGGCGGGCGCTCGTCCAGCTCGGGATCGGCAACGCCCTCTCGCTGGTCATCGACGATACCGTCATCTTCCAGGACACCGACGGGAAGCCGGACGATCTCCCCGATCTCGTGCTCGCGCTGTCCGAGCACTCCGCCGTGTTCGGGCGCGGCTTCAGCGAGCTCAAATTCGCCGCCGAGCACGAGGAGGCGGGGCTGCACCTCGTCATCGAGACGCGCGCCCGCACCGAGCACGCCGAGGACGAGCCGGCGGGGATCGTGTCCGTCGGCGGGCGCGTGCGGGATCTCGAGCCGCGCGCCGGCGAGTCCGCGGAGGACTATCGCCGCCGCGTCGAGCCCCTCGCGAAGGATCCGGCGCTGTTCGAGACGGCGCGGATGCAGTTCGAGTCCTTCGTCGGGCGGCTCGAGGGCGCCTTGAAGGCGTCGATTCCGGAGGCGCGCGTCGAGCAGCGGCACGCCGAGGCGCGCGTCGTGCACGCGCCCCAGGGCGACGGCGCGGCTGCCGGAGGGCAACCGGCCAACCCCACGCACCCCGCCTACGACCCGTTCGTGGCCTACTACCCTCCCAGCCCGCTCGGCATGATGCTGGACGTGATGCTCATCTCCTCGTTCATGCACATGATGTCGCCTCCCCACGTGCTCTTCGTGAGCCCGGCGGGCACGCCGCTCGGCACGGCGCAGGAGGCCGCCGCGGATCCTGGCCTCTTGAACAACGCCGAGCGCGGCGGCGACGACGACCCGGGTGCCGGCGACGAGGGCGACGGGCCGGAAGGCGGCGAACCGTGGGGCGATGACGGCGGCGGGATCGATGACGGCGGCGGGATCGACGGCGATTTCGGCGATTGAGCCGCTCGCGCCGGGCCTGCGGGCGAGCGGGCTCGTCCTGCATGGACGGCGAATGACAGTCATGGTACTGCCCATTACGGCCGTGACCGGCGCTGGCATGGAGTACCTCTCGCGCCGGCGCGCTGAAGGTCGCGCGCGCCGAAACCTGAACTGGAGAGCGCGATGAAGAAGAGCGAGGCGGCGCTACAGAAGCAGCCGCAGGTGGCGGGCGGGGGAGATCCGGAGATCGCCCGCGAGGTCCGCACCATCATTGCAGAGCGATGTGGGATGAGCGTCGATGCCGTGACTCCCGACCTGTCTCTCGAGAACGGCCTCGGCGTGGATTCGCTGGCGCTCATCGAGGTCAACGTCGCATTGGAGGAGCGATTCCAGATCGTGGCGCCCGATTTCGCGGCGCCCGAACAGGCGCAGATCAGCACGGTCGGTGACGTGATCGCCTTCGTCGAGGCGCAGCTCGCGGCGCGGGGCGGCCGGGGAGGGGCGCCGTGATCGCGCCGCGCACGCGCGCCGAGCGCGAGGCCGCCTCCCGGACCCCCGAGGAGCAGCGGGAGCACGAGCGGCGGGAGGTCGCCGCCCATTACCAGAACGACCCGGAGATCTTCTCCATGGTCCTCGACAGCCGCCTGGCCTATGCGACGGGCATCTTCCTCGATCCCGGGGAGAGCCTCGAGACGGCGCAGGAGCGGAAGTACGACTGGGTCCGCCGCGAGCTCGACATCCACCCCGGCGAGCGCGTCCTCGACGTGGGGTGCGGCTGGGGCTCGAACCTCATCTATCTTGCCGAGCACACCGGCGGGAGCTTCCAGGGCGTCACGCTGAGCGACAAGCAGCGGCAGGAGGCGCTCGGCCGCGCCGACCGGGTGGGCGTCGCCTCGCGGGTCCGCATCGACCTCGCCCATATCGAGGACGTCGACCTCGAGCCCGAGTCGCTCGACGCCGTGCTCTTCGTGGGCAGCATCGTGCACATGCACAACCGCGAGCGGATCCACAAGAAGATCGCCGCCGCGCTGCGCCCGGGCGGCAGGCTGCTCATCTCCGACTGCTATTTCCCGGCGCGCGCCCGCGGCGACCGGGAGAGCGCTGCCACGCAGTACATCTTCGTCCAGGCGCTCGGCTATTGCCGCCTGATCTCGCTCGCCGAGGAGCTCGGGATGATCGAGCAGGCCGGCCTCGATGTCCGGCGCGTCGAGGATCTCACGAGCTCGTACGTGCACACGGTCGCCCGATGGATCGACAACGTGCGCTCGAACCGCGCCCGGATCGACGCGCGCGCGCCCGGCTTCTCGCGGCTGCTCCAGACGTACATGACCGTGGGCCGGCTCTCGTTCGCGCGGCGCACCGCGCTCGAGTACATGATCGTGGCGACGAAGGCCGGCGGCCGCGAGCGCCTCGGCGTCGCGCCCTCTCCCGAGCCGGGGCGCGCGCCGTGAGCCGCGCGCTCGCTGCGCGGACGGTCGCCGGCCTGCTCAGGGCGCGGGCCGAGGCGACGCCGGAACGGTTCGGCTTCTATCACAAGCAGCAGGGCGAGTTCGTCGGGTGGTCGTGGGCGGAGTACTGGCGCCGCGCGTGCGCGGCGGCCTCGGGCCTGCTCGCCGCGGGGGTTCGCCCGGGCGACCGCGTGCTCCTGCTCGTGACGGACGTCGAGGTGGCGGTGCCGTGCCTCTTCGGCGTCTGGGTGCTCGGCGCGGTGCCGATCCAGGTCGGGGTGCCTTACCGGCTCACCGACGTCGCGGCGTTCCTCGGCGAGCTCCGGCGGACGGCCGCCCGCGTCGGCGCCCGCGCGCTCGTGGTCTCGTCCGCGCTGCTCGGCTTCGCGCAGGGCGAGGGCGGCGCGGACGACCTCCTGCAGCTCGCCGCCGAGCCGCTGCTCGACGCGCCGCTCGCCGCCTCGCTGCCGGATCCGGAGCGCGCGCCCGGCCCGGCGCTCATCCAGCTCACGAGCGGCAGCACCGGGCACCCGCGCGGCGTGGTCATCCCGCACGAGCGGCTCATGCTGCACCTCGACGCGATGAGCCAGCGCCTCCCGGTGCGCGGCGAGGGGGCGGGGGGCGTCTCGTGGCTGCCGCTCCACCACGACATGGGGCTGGTCGGCGGGCTGCTCTTCCCGCTCTTCAACGACTTTCCCGTGCACATGCTCTCGCCGCTCGAGTTCCGGACGCGGCCGTTCTCGTGGCTCTCGGAGATGTCGAGCCTCCGGGGCGCCATCTCGCTGGGGCCGCCGAGCGCCTATTCCATCTGCATCGGGCTCGCCCGTCGCGCCGTCGAGGCGGGGCTCGACCTCGGCGCGTGGCGGTGCGCGATGGTCGGCGCCGAGCCGATCTCCCCCGCCTTGCTCCGCCGCTTCGCCGAGGCGTTCGCGCCCTGCGGCTTCCGCCTCGAGGCGTTCTTCCCTGTCTACGGGCTGGCCGAGGCGACGGTCGCCGTGACCTTCCCCGAGCTGCTCGCCGCGCCGCGCTTCCTCACGGTGGATCGCGGCCTGCTCGAGCGCGAGGGCCGGGTCGAGGAGGCCGCGCCGGGACCTCTGTCGCTCGAGCTCGTCGGCCTCGGCAGGCCGATCCCGCACACCGAGCTCCGGATCGTGGACGCCGGGCAGAGCCCCGTCCCGGAGCGCACGGTGGGGGAGATCGAGGTGCGCTCGGAGACCGTGATGGAGGGGTATTTCAACGACCCCGAGGCGACGGCCGAGGCGCTCGTGGGCGGTTGGCTGCGCACGGGCGATCTCGGGTTCGTCGATCGCGGAACGCTGTTCGTCACCGGCCGGAAGAAGGAGGTGATCATCAAGGGCGGGCACACGATGATCCCCGCCGTGATCGAGGAGATCGCGTCCCGGGTCGACGGCATCCGGGCCGGATGCGTGGTCGCGGTGGGGATTTTCCTCGAGGAGCGCCAGACCGAGGCGGTCTATGTGGTCGCCGAGACGCGCGTCGAGGTCGCCGAGCACGCCGGCCTCACCGAGCGCGTGCGCGAGGCGCTGCGGGCGAACGGCGTCACCATCGACCAGGTCGTCCTGCTCCCGCCGGGCGAGCTGCCCAAGACGACGAGCGGCAAGCTGCGACGCCGCGAGGTGGCGGAGCGGCTGCGCGCGGGGGCGCTTCGCTGAAGGGCGCCGGCTCCCTCCACGGGGGCCCCGGTGGGGCTGAGCCCGGACCCGGCGACAGCGCAGCTCCGGGCTTCCGGGCCGAGCTGTCGGTTTGCCGATGTTGGCCGATGGACCGTCCTCCAGAGATCTTTCCCGCTCGCCTCAACGATGGACAGACTCGTCGTGGCTCGGCCGATTTCGCGGGCGTCGCACGGCTGCGCGCGATAAATCCAGGAATCGCTCTCCGGAGCACAACCGAACGGGACCGTCCATGTCGAGTCGCCCGAGAGATCACAAGTCCACCTGTTCCGCCTCGCTTTCGCCCGAGGCGCGCGCGTGGGAGCTCGAGCAGCTCCGGGCGCTCGGCCTCGAGGACGACGACTGGAGCTCGGGCGACCAGTGCCCTTTCTGTGCCGGGCAGCCCCTGTCCGTGGAGAGCAAACGAGAGCGCGGGTGATCGGCGCGGCGAGCTCGCGCTCGGCAGGCGCGGCTGCGGGCTCACCGGAGAAGCGGAGCCGTCCTCGGGCGCCTGCGTCTCGCTGTCGAGGGCGAGCGCCCGGGGACCTGTGCGCGGATCACTCGGCGATCTTCGCCTTCACCCACTTGCCCGACTCGGTGAGGTCGTTGTCGGTCCAGTTGCCCATGGTGTTGGCGCTGGGCTTGAGCGCGGAGCACGCCTCGTCCTTGTCGCCCAGCGACCAGTTGGCCCAGCCGATGTTGTGCTGATCCAGGAAGTCGAGCCAGGTCCCCGCCTGCGCGAAATCGAGCGCGCCGTTGCCGTCGGCGGCGCAGGTCCCCCACTCGGTCACGAACAGCGCCAGCCCCTTGTCGATCGCGCGCTGGGCCTTTTCCCGCAGCGCCTCCCTGTGCGTCGTGGCGTAGAAGTGAAGGGTGTACGCCACGTTCGGGTCGTTGATGGGGTTGTCCGCGGCGATGTCCGCGTCCTGCGACCAGTTCGGCGAGCCGACGATGATGAGGTTGTTGGCGCCCTGGCCGCGGATGTCGGCGATCACCGTCTCGGCGTACGCCTTCACGGTGCCCCAGTTGTTCGTGTTGAGCGGCTCGTTGAAGACCTCGAAGATCACGTTGGGCACGTTCTTGTAGGTCTGCGCCACCTCGCGGAAGTAGCTCCTCGCCTGCTCCAGGTGGTCTTGCGCGTTGTGATCGTGCCAGTCGAGGATCACGTAGACGCCCTTCGCGATCGCCGCATCGGCGATGACCTTCGCCTTCGCCTTCTCGGGTCCCATGTTCGCGAGGTAGCCCTCTCGCCCCTCGATGCCCATCGCCGCGCGGATGACGGTCGCGTTCCAGTTGTCTGCGACCGAGTTGACGACGCTCGCGTTGTAGTAGTTGCTCCACTGGCTCCAGAACAGGCTCATGCCTTTGAGCTGGACCGGGACGCCGTGCTCACCGACGATGTTGCCGTCCTTCACCTTGAGCTGGCCGTGACGCTCGACCGGCGTTCCGTCCGTGGGCACCACCCCGGAGCCCGTGCTCGTCGTCGACGAGGTCACCCCGGTCCCCGTCGTGGTCGAGCTCGCCGAGGTCCCGGTGGTCGCCGAGGTCGCCGAGGTCCCGGTGGTCGCCGAGGTCCCAGAGGTCCCGGAGGTCCCGGAGGTACCCGAGGTTCCCGAGGTTCCCGTCGTCGCGTCACCGCCGCCGGCGCCGCCGGCGCCGCCCGCGCCGTCGTTTGTCGACGCGTCACCGCAGCCGACCAGCACGGCTGCTTGCAACGCAACCGCTGCAAGACCGAATGACCACTTCGACCTGCCAAGCACACCGCGAAGCGAAACGCTCTTCATCATGTCCTCCAAGGGAAGCCACCGTATGGCGCGGCATTAAAAGGGCAGTCCAGCGCCATGGCAAGCCCTCTGCGCGATAAAAGTAAATAGTAAAGACTGAGTCTGATGATGTGATCCAAAGCACAATGCTGCCGCGCGCAACTCTCGAGGGCGGGTCACCGTCAGCCACCCGCGAGGGCGTGAGGCGAGGCCTTCACGGGCGCCGATGTGCCCGAGCTGCGGTGTGCAAGCAATTGAAATTTCCGCAAGATGCATGCCAGTCCGCTGGATCCGCGGCCCGGTCGCTGCCGCCCCTCGTCTGTGGCCTGCGCGAGCTGTCTTCCCCGCGTGGATCCACGCAGGCTACGGCGCCCCCCTCGGTGGTCGGACGACCACCCTGGTCAACCGCCCATCCATGCGCAGGGCGTCAAGAGAGCCGTCACCTCGGCACGGGCACGGGCGGCGGCTCGTCGTCCGGCGTGATGCAGGCCGACAGGTCGAACAGCATGAAGAGCAGCGCCTTCTCCTGGGCCGTCAGCCCATGGATCTCCCCGTCGCGGTCCTCGCACCCGCTCGGGAACGGCGCCCCGGCGATGTCGCTCGCCGCCACGTGGATGTCCGTGTACACGAACCGGCCGCACTGCTGTTCTTCCGGGGAGCCGATCGGCGTGTTGAACGTGAAGTACTTCACCCCCGCGCGCGCGTCGAACTCCGGGTCGGCGTCGTTGTAGAGCCACCGCGTCGCGATCTCCTCGTTCACCGAGCTGACCCAGTGCTGCGGATCGTTGATCTCGATCTGTCCGGGCACGGCCGACGCCTCCACGTTGACGAGCCAGTCCCGGAGCGCCAGGCCCTTCGGGAATGTGGTGTCCACCAGCACGGGGAGCCCGTCGTCGGGGTCGCTCTCCTCGTCCCATTCTGCCGTGTCCGGGAACCGCTCCGGCCCGAGCCGCAGCCAGGTGTTGTGCCAGTGCGACGCGAACACGCGACCTCCCGCGGAGGCGTAGTCGAACATCGCCCGCCGCGCCGTCTCCGGCTTGTCGGCCACGAACGCCGACCCTTCGCACGACAGGATCACCATGTCGTACCGCTGCAGGTTGTCGAGCGAGCTCCAGAACTCCCGCGCAGGGGAGAAGGCCGCGCCGTCGTTCAGCCCGTCGCGGTACCGGCTCGTCGCGGTGTCACCCTCGATGGCGCGCCCCGTGAACAGGTTCACCCGCCCGTCGCCCGTCTCCGGCGTGAACTCCGACGCGTCGATCCCCATCTTGTAGAGGAGGCACTCCAGCACGTCCATGCCGCCGGTCGTCAGCGCGATCTTCGGGAGGTGGCCCTCCGACTTGCTGCGCGGCAGCCGGACCTCC
>JAICEP010000098.1 GCA_025924095.1 Sorangium sp. | reverse complement strand
CGGCGCGGACGCGCGGCCGGCCGGCGCGGCGCGCTCGACCGCCGGCGCTTCATCGGCCCGCGGATCGAAGCGCGGCGTCGAGGCGCGGCTGGCGCGGGGCTCGGCGGGCGGCGGGGCGCCGCGGAGGTCGAGCGCGATCTCGGAGGAGCTCGTGCTCTTCGCGTCCGGATCGCGCGGCGGCGGGCGCTGCACCTCCTCGAGCGCGAGGTGCTCCCGCATGGAGAGCTGCTGCGAAGGGCGGGCCGGCGGCGCGGCGGCCGCGGTCCCGGACGCGGCGGACGACGGCTGCATCCGCGTCATGCGGGCGTGCACGAGGTCGCCCTGGCGCGCGGCGACGACCGAGATGGCGCCGATGCCCTCGATGCGGATGTGCCACTGCGATGGCTTCGCGCCGAGCGCCTCGATGAAGCGGCCGCCGCCGAGGGCGCTGAGGAGCGAGAGGATATCCTCGGTGGAGAGGGCGCCGGGATCGACGGCCTGGAAGGCGCCCGAGATCTTCACGCTGGGCATGCGCCCCGTGGCCACGGCGAACTCGGTCACCTCGGGGCGATTCAGCTGCGAGAGCCAGGATCGAAGGGCGTTCATCGTCGTCGCTCGTCTCCGCAAGGCGACTCTATCAACGATGAGGCGCGGCGTTCCAAAATGTCGTGCGGCGACGGCGAGATCCGGAGGGCGGCCTCACCTGCGCCGCGCGCGGCCTTGCGCAGGCCGCGCTGAAGGCGCGCCGCCCCCCCGGGCGACGGTGACCGCGCCGGCCGCCGCGCGGCGCGGTGCGACCGAGCGCGAGCGCACGCCCGCGTGCGCGCTCAGCCGAGCGGCGGTGCCGGGGCTACTGGATCGCGAGCTTGAGCCGCGCGCCCTTCACGAAGTGGCCCGGCGCCTTGCCCTTCTCCCCGGCCGGCGCCTGCTCCTCCGAGTCGATGGTGAGCTGCATGTTGCCGGTCACCTCGATCTTCTTCATGGTCACCCTGGCGATCTCGACCCATTTCGTGGGACTCGCGCCCTTGGGGTCCCCGATCCTGCGGAAGAGCACCGCCTTCGTCCCCGCGGCGACCGGCGTCGCGGTGGTGGCGACGAGCGGCAGCAGCGTCGCGACCTTCCCCGCTCGGGAGACCAGCATGCCATAGACCTCCACGGAGTAGCTGTCCCACTCGCCCGCACCGGACGAGCCGGCGAGCTCTGCCGGAGGCGCGCTCTCCGCGGCCTCGACCGCCGCCGGCGCGCCTCCGGGCGCGGCCTGCCGCGGCCCGACCGGGCGCTCGGCCGAGGCCGCGATCGGCGTGGCAGAGAGGAGCGCGGCCGCACCCGCCGCGACGAGGGATCGAGAGCACCTGGAGAGCCAACCAACAACCGTCTTCATGCACTCCGCTCCTTCGTTCCAATGAGACCCCACGGCCCTCGTCCACCCGGCGAGGCCGCAAACTCCCCAGTCGTAAAACTTCTCATCCTGCACGAGATTGACACTCTCCGCAACTCTTTTCGCTGCCTCACGGAGCGCGTCACCGCCGCCGGCGCGTCACCGCCGCCAGCGCATCACCGCATCACCGCCGCGCATCCCCGGCATCGAAGATTCCGGCCTCCGGTGCTGGCCGCCTCGGCGAGGCGGATCAACCCCCGGGGGGCGGCGCACGCAAGAGCGCACCGCGGCTCGTCCGAGCTCGCCTGGTCATCCGGCTTGCCTGTTGTTCTGGCCCGCCCGCCGCTCTCGTGTTCTCGTTCCGGCTGCCTGGTTACCCGGCTCGACCGCTCGCCTGGGCTCTCCGGCTCGCCTGGCTGGCTCCGCCCACGGGTAGGTCAGCGCGCTTCGCGCGAGGCGCGCTCTCGATGAGCGAGAGGCCCGCGCGAGCGACCGGCGTGCTCGGTCCAAGCTCGCCGTATCTCATTCTGACCCGTCCGACGAAACCAGCTGCGCACAGCACCGCGACCTCTCCCTCTTCAACATCGCTCCGGGATCATCCCCGTTGCCTTCCAACATCGCCGACGCGAAAATCGATGTCGGAGTAAAAGTCGCGTTCCAGCAAAGATATCATGGCTCCGTCAAAGCAGAACAGAAATTTTCGAACGCAGGCGATTCTGGTGCGCCCCCGTGCGTCCAGGTACGCTCGGTACGTTCGGCGCGCGCGCCTGGTAAACGCGCGCAGCGCCGCGCGGCTGTAGGATGACCACGGAGGAAGAGAGCCCATGCCCACGGTAGCCGATCACTACGACAGCCTCCTCGCCGAGCATTACTCCAGGATGTTCGGGGACTACGACGCCAAGGTCGCCGAGCAGCGGGCGCTGTTCGAGCGCCTCGGCGTGCGCCCCGAGGGCGCCTCGGAGGCCATCGACCTCGGGTGCGGCTCGGGCTTTCAGTCCCTCGCGCTGGCGCAGCTCGGCTTCCGGGTGACGGCGGTGGACACCTCGGACCGGCTCCTCGCCGAGCTCGCCTCGCGCCGCGGGCAGCTCGCCGTCGACGTCGTGCGAGGGGATCTCGTCGATGCGCTGGAGCGCCCGGGAGGTCCCTGCGAGCTCGCCGTGTGCATGGGCGACACGCTCCCTCACCTGGGCAGCAAGGCCGACGTGGAGCGGATGTTCGCCGGCTGCGCCCGGCGCCTCGCGCCCGGCGGACGGCTCGTGCTCACGTTTCGCGACCTCACCCGCGAGCTCGAGGGCGCCGACCGGTTCATCCCCGTACACGACTCGGCGGACGTGATCATGACCTGTTTCCTCGAATACGAGCCGGAGACGGTCAAGGTGCACGATCTCGTCCACACGCGCGGCCGAGAGGACGGCCGGTGGCGGCTGTCAGCGAGCTTCTACCGCAAGCTGCGGCTCTCCCCCGACTGGGTCTGCGACAGGCTCGAAGCGAACGGATTCCGTGTCCTCCACCGCGAGACGGCGCGCGGGCTCGTCACCCTCGTCGCGCGCTCCGGAATCGACGGGCTCGGCGCCGTGAGGGTCGCCGTGGACCGCTGATCGAAGCAGCAAGGCAGAGAACATCCCGCCAGCGAGGCTCCGCGCGCAGCGGCGGGGCCAGTACGTCACAGTACGTCACAGACGGGCGCTTCCCCCCGAAGATCCCGAGGGCCCCTCCCCGAGCCCCGAGGCGGGCGCCGCGGCGAGGAGCCGAGAGGGCGCGCCGCTGTTCCACCTCTCATTCCACCTCTCATCGCTCTTCCAGCGGGATCCATTCTCCCGGACACCCCCGGGTGCCGGACGGCGACACGATCCCTGTAAAGATCGTAATCCACGCGGGGCGACCGAGCCGGGCCAGACGCGACCAATTCTATTTGACGGCGATCTCACAAAGTCACAAAGTCGCTCACCCGGATTGCTCTCCGGATTGCGCGGCCAGTCCACGGCGGACGGCCGCGTTCCGGCGCAGTGGAGACGCACGGACGCGCTCGGCGTCCAGGGCGAGGCGCGCGGGTACGCGCATACCGAGGAGAGAACAACCTTGATCAGTCGGAGACTGCTCGGAGCTATCGGCTGGGCTGCGGTGGCGCTTGGAGTCGCTGGTTGCGGAGACCCGGGCGCCGAGGCGCTCGAGGAAGAAAGTCATGAATCTGCAGGTTCGGAGCTGAACGACCACCCGACGAGCGGCAGGACCGTATACGCCGATGTCGTCGCGCTCGATCAGGTCTACGTGTACAACCGATTCGGGTCCTTCAACCCCGCGGGGATGATCTACGCGCTCAAGCGGGACGTCGCGCCGATCCGGCCGCACGAGCCGCTCGGCCCGGGCAACGCGAGGTTGCGCCCGGGCAAGCGACCCAGGCCGCTCGTGCTGCGCGTGAACGTCGGCGACAGCCTGAAGATCAGGTTCACCAACCTGCTCAGGCCGGCGGACAGACGTCCTGACGACTCTCCCAGGACAAGGAGCGCGTCCGTGCACGTCACGGGGCTCGACATCGCGAACATCGAGTCGCTCGGCGGCAACGTCGGGCGGAGCCCAGACTCCCTCGCCGAGCCCGGCGAGACACGCGTCTACGAGCTCTTCGCCGACCGGGAGGGGGCGTTTTTCATGCACAGCACCGGCGCCATGGCCGGCGGCCAGGGGAACGGCGGGCAGATCGTCCAGGGGCTGTTCGGCGCGGTCCACGTCGAGCCCCCGTGGGCGGTCGCGTACCGGTCGCAGGTCACGGCCGAGGAGCTCGCGGCCGCCTCGCTGCCCACGCCGAACCCCGACGGGACACCCAGGCTCGACTACGACGCTCTGGACTGGCACGGCGAGCCGATCCTCAGGATGATCAACGATCGCGACGAGATCGTGCACGGCGATCTCAACGCGATCATCGCCGGCTACCAGGCGAGCCAGCTGGACGGCGCGCCCCCGCTGATCCCGGGTCGCTTCCGCGAGCTCACGGTCCTGTTCCACGACGAGCTGAACGCCGTCCAGGCGTTCCCGGCGCTCGAGCAGGACGAGGCGTTCCAGGGCGTGCGGGACGGCTTCGGGATCAACTACGGCGCCTCCGGGTTCGGCTCCATTCTCCTCGCCAACCGGGCGAGGCTCGGCCCCAGCAAGGACTGTATCGAGTGCAAGTTCGAGGAGTTCTTCCTGAGCTCCTGGCCCAACGGGGATCCGGCGATGATCGTCGAGCGGGACAGGAACCATCACGCGAACCAGGCGCTGTTCCCCGACGACCCCTCGAACGTCCAGCACGCGTACCTCGGCGACCCCGTCTGGTTCAGGAACCTCCACGCAGGGCCGAAGGAGACCCACGTCTTCCACCTGCACGCCCACCAGTGGCTACGGGCGCCGAACAACGACAACGGCAGCACGATCGACTCGCAGAGCATCGGCCCGGGCGGCGCCTTCACCTACAACATCGGCCGGGCTGGCAGCCGTTCCCTGGGCGCCGGAGACGCGATCTTCCACTGCCATCTCTATCCTCACTTCGCGCAGGGCATGTGGGGGCTCCTCCGCAACCACGATGTCTTCGAGGCCGGCACGCGCGACCGGTTCCTTCCCGACGGCGAGATCAAGGACGGGACGCCCACGCCCGCCGTCGTGCCGATCCCCGAGCTCGCGATGCCGCCCATGCCGACCTACGCGCCCACCGCCGTGCAGCTCCCCGACGGCGCGATCGCGACGCGTCCGCCCATGCCGGGGTATCCGTTCTACATCGCTGCCCTGGAGGGCCACAGGGCCCCTCAGCCGCCGCTCGACCTCGCCGTCGACGGCGGGCTCCCGCGCCACGTCATCACCAGCGTGCCGCCGGGCGGCGCGGTGCTCGGCGAGCGCGGCAGGTTCGATGTGACGCTCGACGCGGCCAACCTCAAGCTGCTCCCCCAGGAAGGGACCCCCCCGGAGCTGTCGGCCCAGGCGTTCCACTCCGGCCGGTTCCCGGGGGCGCGATCCGTCATGAGCGGTGGATTCCCCACGAGCGTCTATCCTGCGTTCACGCCGGAGGGCGCTCTGTCGCAGTTCGCCGTCAACGGCCAGCCGCCGGCGCCGGGCGCGTCCTACACGAACCCCTGCCCGCAGGGGACACCCGAGCGCAGGTACCGCAGCGCGTTCGTCCAGATCGACGGCGTGGTCAACGGGCGCGGATGGCACGACGCCCAGATGCGCCTCATGGTCCTCGAGGACGACATCCACGCGACCCTGTCGGGCGTCAGGCCTCCTGAGCCGCTGTTCTTCCGCGCCAACTCGGGGGAATGCGTCGTCTCGGAGACGACGAACCTCATGCCCGACGCGCTGGAAGAGGACCCGTTCCAGATCTTCACGCCCACCGACACCATCGGCCAGCACATCCACCTCGTGAAATTCGACATCACCTCCTCCGACGGCGGCGCCAACGGCTTCAACTACGAGGACGGCACGTTCGCGGCCCAGGAGGTCGTGCAGCGCATCGAGGCGGCCAACGCCCTCGGCGGCGCCCTCGCCGCCGACGGCACGCTGAGCGAGCACGGCGCGCGCGTCGCGCTGAGCCCGCGGCGGCACCCGCGCATTTACAGCCCGGTGCTCGGGCTACAGACCACCGTTCAGCGCTGGTGGGCCGATCCGATCTTGAACCAGCAGAACGTGGACCGCACCCTCAACACCGTGCTGTCCCACGACCATTTCGGTCCCTCGTCGCACCAGCACCACGGCCTCTACCTGGCCCTCATCATCGAGCCGCCCGGCTCGGTCTGGCGCGATCCGGAGACCGGGGCCGTGTTCGGCTCGCGCGCCGACGGCGGGCCCACGAGCTTCCGCGCGGACATCCTCCCTCCGAGCGGCTCCTCGCTCGCGCCGTTCCGGGAGTTCAACCTCGCGCTCGCCGACTTTGCCCTCCTCTTCGACGAGTGCGGGCGGCCGGTGAACCCGCCGACCACGAAGGAAGCGCCGCTCCCGCTCGCGGTCGACCACCGCGACGTCTTCGCCCCGGAGGTGATCTCGGCGCGCGACCCCGGCGGAGAGCTCATGAACTACCGCAACGAGCCGATCCCGCTCCGCATCGCCGAGCGCGACTGCAGCACGGGACGCGTGAGGCAGATCCCCGGGGAGGTGGGCGAGATGCACAACGTGTTCAGCTCGCGAGTCCACGGCGACCCGTTCACGCCCCTGCTCCTCGCCAACGAGGGAGACGACATCCGGGTGCGCCTCATCCAGGGCGCGCAGGAGGAACAGCACGTCTTCTCGATTCACGGCCAGAGGTGGCTCACCGAGATCGACGATCCGGATAGCGGCTACTCGAACGGTCAGCCCATCGGCCTCTCCGAGCACTTCGATTTCGGGCTCGGAGGATCGGGCGCCGCGCTCGGCGAGATCGGCGCCGGCGACTACCTCTACCAGAGCGCGCCCACCGTCGACCTGTGGGACGGCGTCTGGGGCCTCCTCAGGGTGAGGCCGCACGGCGCGCCGGGCCTCTTGCCGCTGCCCTCGCACCCGCGCTGGATACCGCGCGCGCAGCGAGGCTTCGAGACCTGCCCGGCGAGCGCGCCGGTCACAAGGTATGTCGTCCACGCGATCACCGCGAAGGGCAACCTGCCAGACGGCCGCCTCATCTACAACAAGGTGTTCGATCTCTACGACCCCGACGCCATCCTGTTCGTCCGCGCCGAGGATCTGCCCGACCTCCGCGCCGGACGCCGGGCCCCGGAGCCGCTCATCCTGCGCGCCGCCGCCGGCGATTGCATCCAGGTCACGCTCGTCAACGACCTGCCCTTCGAGCTGCCCAAGACGCCGCACTGGAACTACAGCCCGCCGATCGTCGACGGCTTCAACACGAACCAGGTGCGGCCCTCGAACCACGTCTCGCTCCACCCGCAGCTCGTCGCCTACGACGTCAGGACCGACGACGGCGCCAACGTCGGGTTCAACGAGGGGCAGACCGTCGCCCCCGGCGAATTCCGCCAGTACACCTGGTATGCCGGCGAGCTCTCCCAGCGAGACGGCATGTCGGGCCCCGTCGAGCCCCGGGCCGTCGAGTACGGCGCCATCAACCTCAGGGACATGGCCGACGTCGTGAACCACGGCATGCACGGCGCCGTCGGCGCCCTCATCATCGAGCCCCAGGGCGCCGCCTGGCGCAGCGATCCGGGCACCCACGCCCAGGCGGACGTCGTGTTCACGGACGAGCATGGAGCCACGCGCTCGTTCCGGGACCTCGTGGCCGTCTACCAGGACGAGGTCGGCCTGCACTCGCGGAACCCGAGGTTCCAGTGCCTCCATCCGCCGCTCGACTGCGGCACGGCCCTCCGGAACCAGGACGGCGAGGACGACGCGGAGGACACGGGCCACGAGGCCTTCAACTACCGCACCGAGCCGTTCTGGGCGCGGTCCGGGCTACCGCCCGAGATCGCGAGCGAGGCGCTCAATGACCACAACCTGCGCGATATCTTCAGCTCCCGCGTCCACGGCGACCCGGTGACGCCGATCTTCATGGCCAGCGCCGTCCAGAAGGTCCGCCTGCGCCTCGTGCAGCCGTCCGGCCACCGGCGCCAGCACGCCTTCAGCCTCTGGAACACGGCGTGGCCGCACAACCCCTTCGCCGAAGGAGCGCGCTCCCGGCGCATCGGCGAGAACCGCGAAGTGCTGAACTTCGCCGTGGAGAACCCCATAGGACCCATGACACACCGCAATCTCGTCCCGTTCCTCCCGGCAGGCGGGGAGCTCCTCGTCACCGGCGACCGGCTCTACAACGAACAGTCGACCCCCATGCTCGCGAACGGGCTCTGGGGCCTCTTCCGGGTGGTGCCGTGAGGCGCTCGATCGCTTCGCGCCGCCTGTCGCTGGCCGCAGGGCTCCTCGGCGCCGTCGTGGCGCTGGCCTGCGGCCGGCGGGAGCCGCCTCCCCCACCCCCCGATCCGGCCCCGGCCCCCGTCGAGGCCCGCGGTGAGGGCGAGCCAGGCCCGGACGTGAGCCGGGTCGAGCGAGAGGGGCTGTCGATCGCCTTCGAGCTCCGGCCGCTCCACGGCGCCGGAGGGCGCCCGGAGGCGCGCTCCGACGCGACGGCCGTCTTCACGATCACCGACGCTGCCACGGGCGCGCCCGCGCGCGACGTGTCGCCGCTCGCGTGGATGACGAGGCGCGCGGGCGCGCCGCCCGACGAGGCGGGGTGCCAGGAGAAGATCAAGAGCTTCATGGGCGGGCTCATCGCCGTCCGCCCTGACGTGGACATGAACGCTTACCTGCTGTGGACCCAGAACGAGGACAACACGCTGTCGGTCATCAACCCGCAGCTCGCGTTCAATCGGAGCAAGCTGCGCAGCCTCGTCACGCTCGCGGCCGGCTCCACGTCGGTCGCGCTCCACCCGGACGGGAGCCGCCTCTACGTGACGCTCCAGAACGGGCGAGGCCTCGCCGTCGTCGACACGAGGCGCAGCCTGGTGACGGCCAACGTGCCTGTCGGCGCGGCGCCGATGCGCATCGCGGTGGCGCCGGACGGGCGCACCGTGTGGGTCGGCAACGACGGCGACGGGACGGTCAGCGTCGTCGACGCGCGCGTGGCGGAGGTGCTGAAGACGCTGAGCGTCGGCGCCGGACATCACGAGATCGCCTTCTCGCACGGCGGGCGCACCGCCTGGATCACGAGCCGCGACGCCGGCGCCGTCACGGCCGTGGACACCGGCACGCTCGAGCCCGTCGCCGAGATCGAGATCGGCGAGGGGGCCGCCGCCGTCGCGGCGAGCGACGCCGCCGGCGCCGTCTACGTGGCGAACGAGGCCAAGGGCGAGGTCGTGATCCTCGACGCCGAGCGCCGCGCCGTCGCCGGCCGTATCGCGGTGAAGGCCGGCGTCCGCGCGATCCAATTCGCGCCGGGCGGCCGCTTCGCCTTCGCGCTGAACCCCGCGAAGGGCGAGGTGTCGATCCTCGACGCCTCCGTGGGAGCGCTCGCGCACACGCTCGCCGGCTTCGCGAGCCCCGACGCGATCACCTTCACGAAGGCGTTCGCCTACGTGAGGAACCTCGGCGAAAGCAGGGTCTCGCTCATCGAGCTGCCCTCCCTGGAGCGGCCCGGCAAGCCGGCGGTCGTCGAGGTCCAGGTCGGCCAGGGGGCCCCCCGGACGGCGAGCGGCGTCGGGAGCGCCGCGCCGTTCGCCGTCGTGCCCGAGGGCAACGGCGCCATCGTCGCGAGCCCGGCCGACAAGGCCCTTTACTACTACGTCGAGGGCATGATGGCGCCGATGGGCACGCTCTCGAACTACGGGCGAGAGCCCCGCGCGGCGCTCATCGAGGATCGCTCGCTCAAGGAGGTGCAGCCCGGCGTGTACGCCACCACGGTCCGGCTCGGCGACGAGGGCGCGTACGATGTCGAGCTCCTGCTCGGCGGCCGCCGCGTCGCCGCGTGTCTCGAGGCGACCGTCGCGCCGTCGGCCGTCCCGGCCGAGGACCGCTCGCCCGGGCTCACCGTCGAGCCGCTCTTCGACGGCAGCGTCGATATCGAGGTCTCGAAGCCGGCGACGCTGCGCTTCCACGCGAGGCCGAAGGCCTCGGCGCCTCCCCTCGAAGCCAAGGAGATGAACGTCATGATCTTCCAGTTCCCGGTCGGCTTCCGAGACATCGTGCGGCCCCGCGCCGAGCCGGACGGCGCCTTCTCGGTGACGTTCACGCCCCCCGAGCCCGGCCAGTACCGCTTCCTGGTGGAGGCCGAGTCGCGCAACGCCCCGTTCGGCGCGCTGCCGTTCGTCGATCTCCACGCCGGCTCGCCCGGCGCCGCGCCGGCGGCGGGAGGCGGGCGATGAGGCGCGCCGCGCTCCTGCTCGCGGCGGCGCTCGCGCTCGCGCTGCCGTGCGCGAGCCCGGCCGCGGAGCCTGTGCCGGACCGGACCCCCGCCCGGATCGGCGGCTCGCCCGCCGGCGACGACGCCGCGGCCGCGGCGTACTTCACCGACACGGAGCTCATCGATCAGGACGGGCGCGCGCGGCGGTTCTACACCGACCTCCTGCGCGGCCGGAAGGTCCTCATCCACTTCGCCTTCACCTCGTGCAAGGGCGCGTGCCCGACGATGGCGGCGAACCTCGCGCGCGTGCAGGCCCTGCTCGGCAAGCGCGCCGGCAAGGAGGTCGCGATCCTCACGATCACCGTCGACCCCGTGAACGACACGCCGAAGGTGCTCAAGCGGTTCGCCGCCAAGTTCAGCGCGGGCGACGGCTGGCGCTTCCTGACCGGGACCCCGGACAGCGTGGAGAAGGTCCTCGGGCGCCTCGGCGGGCTCACGAAGAAGCCGGACGAGCACACCTCGACGCTGCTCATCGGCGACGTGACGACCGGCATGTGGCTGAAGACGGTCGCCACCGAGCGCCCCGAGACGATCGTGCAGCTCGTGGATCACATCAACGACAAGCCGTGAGGTGCATGTGGGTCATCTCGTGACGAAGCGGCGGCGCCGCGCCCTCGCCGCCGCGCTCTCGGCGCTCGGCCTCGCCGCCGCGCTGAAGGGCGCCGCGGCCGTCCGCGACGCGCCCGCCCCCGCCCCCGCCGGCCCGGCCTCGTGCGCCGAGCTCAGCCCGGCGGCGCTCCGCGGCAGGCGCATCTTCCACCACGGGGCCCTCGCCTCGGGGGAGCCGGTCGAGGGGCGCCTCGGCGCGAGCGGCGCCGCGCTGCACGGCAAGGCGGCGGCGTGCGCCGGCTGCCACGGCCGGAGCGGCGACGGCACGTCGGAGGGCGGCGTCGCGGCGCCGCCGCTCACCCCCGAGCAGCTCTTCGCGGCCGATCGCGCGGGGGGCGCCTACACCGCGGAGACGCTCGCGATCGCCGTCCGCGACGGGAGGGCGCCGGCGGCGCGGGAGCTCCACCTCGTCATGCCGCGCTACCGGCTCGACCGCGCGCACCTCGACGATCTCCACGCTTACCTGCGCTGCGTCGGCCGCGACGCCGATCCGGACGTCTCGCCGGAGGCGCTCCGGCTCGGCGCCGCGCTCCCGCTCACCGGGCGCTTCGCGGCGGCGGGCGCCGCGGCCCGCGACGTGCTCGCCGCGGCGTTCGCGGAGGTGAACGCGCAGGGCGGCGTGTTCCGGCGGCGGCTCGAGCTCGTGGTGGCCGACAGCGAGGACACCCTCGACGGCGCGGCCGCGACCTCGCGCCTCCTCGACCAGCGGGTCTTCGCGCTGGTCGGCAGCGTGTGGAGCGGCGACGGCGACGCGGCGGCGCGCCTCGCCGCCGACGAGGTGCCGCTCGTCGGCCCGCTCGGGTCCGGGCTCCCCGCCTCGGACCCGGGCGATGGCGTCGTGTTCCATCTCCAGCCTGGCCTCGACACGCTCGCGCGCGTCGCCGTCGCGCACCTCGCCGCCGCCCCAGCGCCCACCGGCGCCGGCGCCCTGCTCGTCGTCCACCCGGCGGGCCCGCGCGGGGACGCCTTCCTCCGCGGGGCGCGCTCCGAGGCGCTGCGGCGCGGCCTCCCTGCCCCTGTCTCGTTCCCCTTCGAGCCCGGCCGCTTCGACGCCGCCGCGGCGGCCGACGCCGCGGCGCGCCTGCGGCCGCGGGCCGTCCTGCTCGCCGGCGAGGGCGACGAGCTCTCCCGGTGGCTCGCGGCGCCGTCGCCCTCGGCGACGCGCCCGCGCCCCGCCCTCTACGCGCCCGCTTTCCTGATGCGGCGCGATCCCGGGTCGCTCCGGCTCGCCGCCGCCGCGCGGCTCCTGCTCGTCCATGCGAGCCCCACCGATGAGGCCGAGCGGCTCGACCTGCTCTCGCTCTCCTCGTTCCTCGAGCGCCACCGCGTCCCGCCGCGGCACACCGCCTTCCAGGCGAGCGCGTACGCCGCCGCCCGCGTCCTCGTCGAGGCGCTCAAGCGCGCCGGCGCCCACCTCACCCGGCCCGGCCTCGTCGCGGCGCTCGAGGAGCTCCGGGGCTTCGATCCCGGCCCCGGTCCGGCGATCACCTTCGGGAGGAACCGGCGCGTCGGCGCGTACGGGGCGAGCCTCACCGGCGTCGATCCGGCGTCGAACGACGTCTCGCCCGTGTCCGCGTGGGTCGAGGTGGTCCCCTGACGCCGACATCGCCTGTCGGCTAGGCGCCAAGGCTGGAACGGAGTAGGTTCCGGGCATGGCCGGATACCGCAGTCGTACAACCACCCAGGGACGCAACATGGCAGGGGCGCGCGCGCTGTGGCGCGCCACCGGCATGAAGGACGCGGACTTCGAGAAGCCGATCGTCGCCATTGCCAACAGCTTCACGCAGTTCGTCCCGGGGCACGTCCACCTCCACGACGTGGGGCAGCGGGCGAAGAAGGTCATCGACGCCTCGGGCGGGTGGGGCGTCGAGTTCAACACGATCGCGATCGACGACGGCATCGCCATGGGCCACGCCGGCATGCTGTACTCGCTGCCGAGCCGGGAGCTCATCGCCGACAGCGTCGAGTACATGGTCAATGCGCACTGCGCCGACGCGCTGCTCTGCATCTCGAACTGCGACAAGATCACGCCCGGCATGCTGCTCGCGGCCATGCGGCTCAACGTCCCGACCGTCTTCGTCTCCGGCGGTCCGATGGAGGCGGGCAAGATCGTCGGGACGCACGACCGCGACGGCAAGCCGCTCGTCCGCAAGCTCGACCTCATCGATCCGATGATCGCCGCGAGCGACGAGAAGGTGAGCGACGCGGATCTCGCCGCGATGGAGCGGTCCGCGTGCCCGACCTGCGGCTCGTGCTCCGGCATGTTCACGGCGAACAGCATGAACTGCCTCAACGAGGCGCTCGGGCTGGCGCTGCCCGGCAACGGCACGCTGCTCGCGACGCACGCGGCGCGCTGGGGGCTCTTCGAGGCGGCGTCGAAGCGCGTCGTCGAGCTCGCGCAGAGGTACTATGTCGACGGGGACGCCTCGGTGCTGCCGCGGAGCATCGCGACGTTCGAGGCGTTCGAGAACGCGATGGCGCTCGACATCGCGATGGGCGGCTCGACGAACACGGTGCTCCACCTCCTGGCGATCGCCCGCGAGGCGGAGGTGGACTTCAAGATGGCGGACATCGACCGGATGTCGCGCAAGGTGCCCAACATCTGCAAGGTGGCGCCGTCGTCGCACTACCACGTCGAGGACGTGCACCGCGCGGGCGGCGTGCTGACGATCGTCGGGGAGCTCGACCGCGCGGGGCTCATCCACCGGCAGGTGGGCACGGTGCACGCGCGCACGCTGGGCGAGGCGATCGACGAGAACGACCTCCGTCGCCCCACGGCGGCGGCGGCCGCGAAGAAGCGCTCGCTCGCCGCGCCGGGCGGCGTCCCGACCACGGTCGCGTTCTCGCAGGACAAGTACTTCGCCGACACCGACGACGACGCCCAGAAGGGGTGCATCCGCGACGTCGATCACGCGTACAGCCGCGAGGGCGGCCTCGCCGTGCTCTACGGCAACATCGCGGCGGACGGCTGCATCGTGAAGACCGCGGGCGTCGATCCCGAGATCTGGAAGTTCGAGGGGCCTGCGCGGGTGTTCCAGTCGCAGGAGGCGGCGTGCGACGCGATCTGGGACAACCAGGTCGGCTCGGGCGACGTGGTCGTCATCGTCTACGAGGGGCCGAAGGGCGGCCCCGGCATGCAGGAGATGCTCTATCCGACGTCGTTCCTGAAGGGGAAGGGCCTCGGCAAGGCGTGCGCCCTCATCACCGACGGCCGGTTCAGCGGCGGGACCTCGGGCCTGAGCATCGGGCACGTCTCGCCCGAGGCGGCCGAAGGCGGGACCATCGGGCTCATCGAGGAGGGCGATCGCATCCGGATCGACATCCCCGCCCGGACCATCGATGTCCTCGTCAGCGACGCGGAGCTCGAGCGCCGCCGCCGCGCCGTCGAGGCGCGGGGCGTCGATGCGTTCAAGCCGAACCGTGACCGGAAGGTCTCCCCTGCCCTGCGGGCCTACGCGCTCATGGCCACGAGCGCCGCCAACGGCGCTGTCCGCGACGTCAGCCAGATCGAGCCCGGCCGGCGCGCCGGCGACGCCGCCGCCCAGCGCAAGTAGCCGCGCCCGCTGCTGTCGAGTCGCCGCGTACGCGTCGATCCACCACCGACGCGACGACCCGGCCCCCCGCGTGGCGTAGGATGCCGTACATGAGACAATTGGCGCTCCT
>JAICEP010000097.1 GCA_025924095.1 Sorangium sp. | reverse complement strand
GTTCTTGAGCGCCAGCTCCTCGGTGCGCTGGGCCACGCGTCGCTCCAGGCTCTCGTAGAGCTCTGCGTTGTAGATCGAGATCGCCGCCTGGCTGGCAATCACCTGCAACGCAGCCAGTCGATCGAGCGTGAAAGCATACGCGCTGACGTTGTTCTCCACGTACAGCGCGCCCAGGACGTCGCCCTTGCGCATGATGGGAGCGCACAACACCGAACGTATGCCCCGTTTTCGAATTTGCGGGTCCGCCTGGAAGGCGCCGGCCTGCGATGCGTCGTCCAGCATGACGGCCTCTCCCGTGCGCAGCACGTAGCTGACGACGGTGGGGCACAAAAACTCGGCCTCCGAGTACTCCAGGCGCTGCGAAAGGCTCGTGATCGGGCGCTCCACGTGGGCGCGCGCCTCCACGTAGTACGTGCGATCGGTGTCGTCTCGCAAGACGAGACAGCCGTGCTCTGCCCCGGCGTTCTCGATCAACGTGGCCATCAGCGCGGCGAACAGCCGCTCGGTCTCGACCTCGACGAAGATGCTCTGCGTCGCCTTGAGCAGGGACGCGCTGTCGAAACCCTGGCCGGACGCCACCGCGCCGCGTGGTGTCGCGACGTCTCCTCTGACGGTATGCGCGAGCAAAGCGGGGTGCTCACGCGCTAGCAATTCGAGCTTCGCCGTGGCGCCCCAGTCAGCGTAGAGCCGGTAAGCCGTCTCCAGGCATGTCCTGGCGTGAAGGGGCTCGTCCAGCGATAGCCACATCTGGGCCTGGTGCTCGTGGACGAGCGCCCGCAAGTGGATGAACCCGTCTCCGGCCGTTCTGATCGCGTCGCGGTAGCGGGCGAGCACGACTTGCAGCGGCTGCCCCGTCAGGCGCGCGTGCTCGGCGGCCAGGAAGTGAGCCTTGTGAGCGAAGTTCTCCGAGCACAGACGGGACCAAGCCTCGAGCTGCTTCAGGTTCTCCTCGATGACAGCGAGCAGGGCCTCCCGCGCCTCCGGGCCTCCTTCGCCGCACGCCCTCGCCGCCAGCAGCCCTTCGAAGAGCTTGTAATCGGGCAGCGAGAACTGCCCCGCCGCGATGATCAAGAACTCCCGGGTGAACTCCATCCACTGACGCGCCGAAGCGAAGTCGCCCAGGATGAAGCTCGTCATCATCTGGGCTTGCCCGTAGGCGTAGCCGTACTGGGTGCTCTTCTCGGCGACCACCACGGCGGTCGCTTCGCGGTCGGCCGCGGCGACGGCCTGCTTCTCCGATTCGCGCGCCGTCAATCGAGCGACGGCTCGCTCGACGACCAGCGCGTTGACCAGCTGACCTGCCGCCGAGATGTGCGTCAAGTACCGCCGCAGCTCCGCTACCTGCTCGCGGCAGGCCCGCAGCCGCGCACCGACCAAGAACGAGCGCTGGGCGCGATCGTTCTTGGCGTAGGCGACGTGCTGTCGGTCGCCGAGCATGAGCCCGCTCTTCTCCCCTCGGTCGTAAACCGCGAACAGATCTCGGTAAGTCGCCTTCCAGTGTGCAAGAAAGCCCACGAACACGAAGCACACGCCCGATTCGACCGGGGTCGGCGAAAAGCGCTTCAAGAGCTCGAAGGCAGCCAGGCCGATGCGATAGGCGGCATCGTAGTCGCCCAGCACCGCGAGGAGGATGATGCCGCAGTCGGCGAAGTTCTTGCACGAGACCGCGTCGACGCCGCGGCAAAGCGCCAGGTCGAACATGATGAGCTCCGCCAGGAAGAACAAGGGCGGACAGGTTTGAAACGCCGGAGGAATCACCTGCGCCAGCAATTCGAGGACCAGGCGCGAGCCTGCGTCCTCTGCCATCGGAAGAGCCGGCAGGCCCTCGATCGTCACGCGCGCCAGGTGCGCTTGCAGCTTGCCGATACCCTCACCGATGCCCTGGTTGATCTCGTCGGGCGCCTCCGGCAAGCGCACGCCGAACTCGGCCAGCGCTGCGCGCACCTGGACCACGGCGTCCAGCATTCGCCCGCCGTGCTCGAGGATCCGGGTCTTCAAGACATGAACTCGGCCGCGCGCCAGGCGGTCGGGGGCGAGCCTGAACGCCTCCTCGCAGAACGCTTCGACCTGCGGACAAGCCAGCACGAACGCTGTCTCGGCGCGCGCGAAGATCGCTCGAAAGGCCAGATCCGGCGGACATTCGCTCTCGCAGCTGGCCAGCAGCTCGACGGCGATCTCGGCGTGGGTCCCCGCGATGCTCCACGCGCCGCTCTGAAGCGCCTGGTGACTCGCGGTCAGGTTGAGCTCCACGAGGCCGAAGCGCTCTTCTAGGTCATGGATCGCGCCGCGAGCGGCGTTCAAATGATGCAGCACCTCGAAGATTCGACTCGGCGCGCGATCGCCCCGCAGGCGCTCGCGCAGGGTCCGTCCGATGCAACCATGATCTGCCAGACGCTCCGCGTCGCTGGCGCGTGAGAGCGCCGCCTGCTGCACGCGCGAGTGTTCGAAGGCGTACGATGCAGACTCGAGGCTCCGGCCAGGCGCTGACGGCTCCGCTCGAGCCTCGACGGAGACCTCGGACAGGAGACGATGGGCCAGCCCCTCCCGAACGAGCTCGAGACAGGCCGCGAGCGGTCTGCCCACGGCCTCCGACAGGGTCTGCAGATCGAAACGCATGCCGAAGCACGCCGCGGCAGACAGCAGCCTCGCCGCATCGGGACAGAGGTTCTCGAGGCGCTCCGCCATCAACGCGCCGACATTGTCGCAAGCGGGGTGCGCCTCCGCGCGCTGCAAGTCAGCGGACCATCGGCCGCGCTCGACCGCCAGGCGCAGGATGCCCTGTCGATGCAAGGAAACGAGCAGCTGACCGATGAAGAACGGGTTACCGTCGGTCTTGCGCCTCACGATCTCCGCGAGCCCGCGGGCTTCAGCGACAGGCGCGCGGAGCGAGCGAGCCACGATCTCCGCGACCGCGTCGGAGGACAGCTGCCCGAGCGGCAATGTCAGCACGACCTCGCTCGCCCGGTGCAACGCTCTCTGCAGGTTCAGGAGCGTCGGTACGTCACTGACATCACGGCCGCGGAACGCGGCCAGCACCATCACGTGACTCGCATCGGGATTCGTCAGAATGGCTGACAGCACCTCGGCAGAGCCGGCGTCGAGCCACTGAGAATCGTCGAGCACGAAGGCGAGCGGACGCTCCGGCGTGGCGAAGATACGGATGAAGGAGAGGAAGACATGCTGCAACCGGCGCTGCGCCTCGATGGGATTCAACGCGACGATGGACGTGGAGGGACCGGTGACGCAGGAGAGCGCCGGCACCAGCTCGGTCATGATGCCTGCGTTGTGCCCCAGAGCTGCGGTCACGCGCTGCCGCAGCTCCGTCAGCTCGGCTTCGGAGAGCGACAGCAGGTCCCCTGCCAGGCGCCGTAGCACCTGCGCCAGACCAGACAGCGGCACTGCCTGAGCTCGCTCCTCGAACGCCGTCGACAAAAGGCGCGCCGGCGCTCCGCCGTGCTGTTGCAGGAGCTCCGCGAGCACGGCGGACTTTCCGGCGCCCGCGGCTCCTGGCATGAGCACGAGCAGCCTCTTGCCGGTGCACACGTCGTGGAGGGCGCCTCCCAGCGCCGACAGCTCGGCGTCGCGCCCCTGGACGTCTCGACTGACGATGAATTGACTGGAAACGTCATTCGCCCCCAGGATCACGGCAGGGAGGGCCTGCGTTCGCCGGAAGCTCTCACAGAGCGTGGTCAGGTCGCTCAGCAGCCCGTGATCACTCTGGTAGCGCTCGTCAGGATCCTTCGCGAGCAGCTTGGACACGAGCTGTGCAAGGAGTGGCGGCACGTCGGGCGACAGGTCCGTGACGAGCGGAGCGCGCTTGGACACGTGCGCGTGAGCCCAGCCGATGGCATCGCTCGCCGCGAACGGCAGCTGGCCCGTCAGCATCTGGAAGAGCGTGACGCCCAGAGAATAGTAGTCTGCTCGGTGATCGGGGCGACGGTTGAGGCGGCCCGTCCGCTCTGGCGCGACGTGGGCGAGTGAGGGCGCGGATTCGCAAGCGGCGCCGCCTGCCGCGTCCTCGGAGACTGCCAGGAGATCAGCAAACTCGACACGTCGAGTCTCGAGATTGACCAGAAAGCTGCCATGGCTCACGTCCTCATGAAGGAGCCCCTGCTCGTGCAAGCGATGCAGCAAGCGAGACATGCCGAGCGCGAGCTCAAGGCACGTTCCGACGTCCAGACCCTTCGCGGGAATCTCGAGCGGTGCGCCTCCGAAGTCCTCCACGATGAGCGAAAGCTCGCCGTCTACCTCGCGCACGTCGTCGTCGATCGCGAGCGTGCCGATTCGACGCCACATCTGCAGCTCGAGCTCCAAGACCCGGCGCGGCTGCGCGACTTCGTTCCGGAGCGAGTGCAGCAGCACGCTCGCGCCGGAGGTCGCGCGGCGCGCGCGCCGCCAGATGCTGCGCGGCAACACGGCCACGGTCTCCGTGATCTGATGAGCGTCCTCATCGAGGTGCGCTTGACTGTTTCGGTTCATTGATTTGCGTCCCGCTCGCCTTCGTCGACCGGCGCTGGTTCTGCCGTGTGATCGAGAACGGCGCTCCCCCTGATGGCTGAAGAATACACAGCCTTCGCGCCCCCCTTCCGGGAGCCGCTCACCCGCTGCGCCCCCGTCGCCTCCCGCTCTCCCCCTGGCGCCCAGTGCCAGCCCTTGCGCCTCCCGAGGGAGAAGGGTCGGCGGCGCGCTCTGGCCTGACGACGCGCACTCGACGAACCAACGAAGAGAGAAGGACATCCAAAGCCTTCGGAAACGTCAAGCCCCAACTGCGGGACCTTGCCCCGATCGGCAGCGCATTCGTCGCTGCGATCTGGCACACCCCCATGAAAAAAGCGACGCTATATCAGCGACTTAACCTATCATCGAAGTGCGCCGCCATCCCATGACCGACGACGTTCGCGGCTTCGCACCTTCACCCTCTGCCGCCGCTCGCTGCCCCGAGGACCGGAGCGTTTGGTGCTAGCCCCCCAGCACGATCCGTTCGACACCCAGAAGGACATGTTCATGGCCTGGCTGGGCGCGATGACCGCGCAGCTGCTGCTGGCCGGCTGGCACGACCGGCAGCTGGCGCGGCTCGCGGCGCCCGCCGCGCGCCGACCTTCCTGAGCCACCATGCCCGCCAAGAAAAAAAGCATCGATCTGGACGACCTGCGCCGCTACGCGGTGGCGCGCACGCTCTTCGCGCCCACCACGCTGGGGCGCGCGATCTCGCGCCTGGGTTTCGTGCAGGCCGACCCGATCCGCGCGCCAGCGCGCGCCCAGGACCTGACGCTGCGCCATCGCGTCAGGGACTACTGCGCCGGCGACCTGGAGCGCCGCTATCCGCGGCTGGCGATCGAGGAGGACCGCCTGGTCAACTACGGCTTCCTGCCGCGCGAACACCTGGCGCTGCTGCATCCGCGCATCGCCAGGCGCGCATGGGACGCCGCCACGCGGCGCCGCGCGACCGAGGTGCTGGCCTTCATCCGCGAGCGCGGCCCAACCCATCCGAAGGAGGTGGCGGCCGAGTTCTCGCATCACGGCCGCGTGCAGGGCTACTGGGGCAACACGCTCAATGCCAGCACCCAGCTGCTGGAGGGCATGCACTACCGCGGCATGCTCCGGGTGGTGCGGCGCGACACGGGCACGCGCGTCTACGAGGCGGCGTCGCATCCGCCGGCCGACGACAGCCCGGCCGGCCGCGCGCGCCGCGCCGCCGCGCTGGTGGAGCTCGTGGTGCGCAAGTACGCGCCGCTGCCGGCGGCCAGCTTCGGCTACCTGGTCAGCCTGCTGGGCCACGGCGCGCCGCAGCTGCGCAGCGAATCGCGCGCGGCGATGCGGCTCGCGCGCGCACAGCTGGCCAGCGTCGTGATCGACGGCACCACCTGGCTGTGGCCGGCCGACGAGGACCCGGCATCGCGCCGCCATGCGCCGGATGAGGCGGTGCGCCTCCTGGCGCCCTTCGATCCGGTGGTGTGGGACCGCCGCCGCTTCGAGCTGCTGTGGGGCTGGGCCTATCGCTTCGAGGCCTATGTGCCGGCACCCAGGCGCAAGCTGGGCTACTACGCGCTGCCGCTGCTGTGGGGCGAAAAGGTGATCGGCTGGGCCAACCTGAGCGCACGCGACGGCGTCGAGCGGGCCGAGCTCGGCTATGTGTCCGGCCGCGCGCCGCGCGATGCGGCGTTCCGCCGCGAGCTGGCGGCCGAGCTCGAGCGCATGCACGCCTTCCTGGGCCACGACACCTGAAGCGAAGTGCCCCGGCACAGAGTCGCCGTGGCCTTCGGTCGACTCCTCAGCTCGCCAGCGCCGGCTCCCCCCGCCGCGGGCACTCCCCCGCCCCCAGGAGCGCCGCCCGGAAGCTCTGGATCGTCGCGTAGAACCCCTGCCGGAGCGCCACCCGCGGCTCGAACCCCAGGCTTCGCCGGGCCAGCTCGATCGCCGGCCGCCGCTGCCTCGGGTCGTCCTCCGGCAGCGGCCGGAACACGATCCGGCTCGCGCTCCCCGTGAGCCGCACGATCTCCTGCGCCAGCTCGAGCACCGTCACCTCCACCGGATTGCCCAGGTTCACAGGCCCCACCTCCAGCGGGTGCTCCATCAGCCGCACACACCCCTCCACCAGGTCGTCGATATAACAGAAGCTCCGCGTCTGCGACCCGCTCCCGTAGACCGTCAGCTCCTCTCCCCGGAGCGCCTGGACGATGAAGTTGCTCACCGCGCGCCCGTCGTCGAGCGCCATCCGGGGACCATACGTGTTGAAGATCCGCGCGATCCGCCCCGACGCCCGCCCCTGACGGTGGAAGTCCATCACCAGCGACTCCGCGCAACGCTTGCCCTCGTCGTAACAGGCGCGCACCCCGATCGGGTTCACCCGCCCGAGGTAGCCCTCCGGCTGCGGGTGCACCTCCGGGTCGCCGTACACCTCGCTCGTCGACGCCTGCAAGAGCCGCGCGCCGTGCCGCTCGGCGCACGAGAGCGCGTTCAGCGTGCCCACCACGTTCGTGATCGTGGTGCGCACCGGATCGCATTGATAGCGCGCAGGGCTCGCCGGCGACGCCAGGTTGTAGACCCTGTCGATCTCGTAATCGAAGGGCTGCGCCACGTCGCGCTCGACAAGCCAGAAGCGCCTGCTGCGCATCAGGTGGGCCACGTTGGCCGGCGAGCCCGTCGAGAAGTCGTCGAGCGCGATGACCTCATGGCCATCCGCGAGGAGCCGCTCGCACAGGTGCGAGCCGACGAAGCCGGCGCCCCCCGTCACAAGGATGCGCATGCTCCTCCCCACCGATCTCCCGTTCGCGTCCACCATCGGAACACCTCCGTTGTCGCAACCCCGCCCCTCGCGGAGCGCCGAGACCCCCTCCGCCCGCCCCGCGCCTCACGCGAGCGGGCTCCGGTGATGCGCCGGGTCGCAGCGGCGAACCCCGGACGCCGCCCCGCTCCGCTCCAGCTCGTCCTGCTCCTCGTCGCCGGCGAGCCGGTAGAACGGCCGCAAGAGCAGCTCGTCGACGAGGTCGAGCAGGGTATCCGCGCGGTGCGCGCACGTGTGGCGCGACAGCACCGTCCGGCGCCCGTGCTCGGCGACGCCGCGCGCGAAATCGGGGTCCGCGAGGAGCGCGCGGAGGTGCTCCGCCATCTCCGCGCCGGTGCGCGCGACGAGGTAGTCGCGGCCGGGCGAGAAGAGGCGCTCGGCGTCGGTCCACGGCGCGCTCACGAGCGGGATCCCGCACGCGAGCGCCTCGAACGGCCGGATCGTGGGGATGCCCGGGAGCAGCGCGGCGTACGGCCGCCGCGGGACGTGCACCGTGACGCGCGCGCGCGCGAAGGCGTCGGGGACCTCGTGGTTGGGGAGCCAGCCGGCGTGCTCGATGCCGGCGCCCGCGAGCGCCGCGAGCGCGTGCTCGGGATAGCCCACCCCGTGCACGCGCGCGCGCAGCCCGAGCGCCTTCACGGGCTCGATCAGGAACTCGCGGAGCTCCGCCTCCCGCTCGCCGTCCCCCCAGTTGCCGATCCACACGAGATCGCGCTCCTTCTCGACCCCCGGCAGCGGCCGGAAGACGCGCGCGTCGGCGGCCTCGTGCCACACCACGGCGCGCCGGGCGATGCCGCGGCGCAGGTAGAGATCGCAAAGGCTCTTTCCGAAGCCGAGCACGCAGTCGTACCCCGAGAGATCGCGCCGCACGATCGCGGCCGGATCGGTGAGCAGGCGGTGGTGCGTGTCGTGGAAGAACAGCCGATAGCGATCCGCGCGCGCGCGGTGCTCGCCGAGGCGCCGCACGAGCTCGGGGTCGCTCCGCTCGTGGACGAGCACGACGTCGACGCCCGCGAGCGCCGCGTCGAGGTCCAGCGTGGAGAGCGCATAGCGGCGCGGGCAGAGGCGGGGGTACACGGCGGCGGCCTCGCCCAGCGCGGCCGGGCCGCGGGCGGCCACGAGGCGCTCGGCGCTGAGGGCGTCGGCCGGCTCGAAGGCGAGGACGTCGTGGCCGCGCGCGTCGAGCTCCGCCGCGATCCCGCGGAGGAAGTGCGCGTGCCCGTGGTCCCAGTCGGAGAGCAGGGAGTGGCAGAAGAGCGCTATTCGCATGGTGTCCCGCAGGGCGTCGGCGTCGAGGGAGGGCAGAGCTGCGAGGCGGCCGGCCGCCGGGCCGCGAGCGCGACGGCGTAGACCTGGAGGTAGCGGCGGGCCATGGCGTGCGGGCTGAAGCGCACCGCGCGCCGGCGGGCGAGCGCGCCGAGCGCCTCGCGGCGCGCGACGTCCCGGACGAGGTGCGCGAGCGCGCCGAGGAGCGCGCCCGGATCGTCCGCGGGGACGTAGACGGCGGCGTGGCCCCAGACCTCGCGCAGGCTGGGCAGGTCGCCGAGCACGAGCGCGCAGCCGGAGAGGCCGGCCTCGAGGACCGACATGCCGAACGGCGCGTACCGCGCTGGAAAGGCGTAGATCGCGGCGCGCCCCATCCACCACGCGAGCTCGCCTTCGCTCATCCAGCCGAGCGAGCAGAGGCTCTCCCCGGCGCGGCGGCCGACGCCGCCCGGCGCGACGTCGCTCCCGGCCACGAGCACGGGCCACGGGAGGTGGGGCGCGACCTTCTCGAGCGCCGCGAGGTTCTTGGCCTCGTCCCAGAGCCGGCCGGTCGCGAAGACGAAACGCTCCTTCGCCCCCGGCAGGAACCGCCGCCTGTCGCGCGCGTGCGGGATGACGTGGCCGCGCCCGAGGCCGAGCGCCCCGTACTCGCCCGCGAGGGCGCTCAGCATGGACGCGCTCGGCGCGACGACGGCCTCGGCGGCGCGGAGCCCCTCCGCGACCCGCGCGCGGTAGCGCTCGTAGCGGACCGGCGCCGGCCGGCGGTGGACGGCGCGCCACCACGACAGCAGGCAGGCGTGCCCCACGACGACGCGGGGCGCACGGAACGGCAGGGCCGCGTGGCAGTACCCGTTCAGGTGGACGAGGTCGGGCCGCGTCCGCTCCTCCAGGTCGAGCAGCCAGTCGCCCGCGGCCGCGACGTCGTCCCACGGATCATCCATCCACTCGAGCCGGTAGGCGCTCTCGACGAGCTCGAGCCCCGGGATCGCGGCCGCGGCCGCGCGCGCCGCGGGTGACAGCGGCCCGCCCATGACCGCGAGCACCGTGGCCACGCCGGAGCGCGCGAGCGCCGCGGCGAGCTCGAGCGCGTGGGTCCACACGCCGCCCTGGGTGTCGGCCGTCATCAGCACGCGCTCAGGCCGCGGCCGAGGCGCCGCCGCGCCGGAGAGGCCGCCGTCACCGCGCGCCATGCTCGAGCTCCGTGAGCGGCAGCGGCCGGCTGTCCTGCAGTTCGCCGAACGCCCGGTGCTCGGCGACGTAATGGGCGTGCGCACGCTCCCAGGCGCCGTCGTCGGGCGCGCCCCACCGCCGGGCGTACGCCGGAGAGCCGGGGTACGGGAAGCTCGGGACGGGCTCGTTCGCCCACACGCCGAGCCCGAGGAGGCGCTGCCGCCACGCCGCGGCCTCGGCCGGGTCGCCATCGCCCGCGTGGCTCAGGTTCGCCTGCACGAAGGGCACGCTCCGCCGGGCGTGGACGAGCAGCGCGGTGATCTCCTCGGGCGACGCGCTGCACCGCCTGGCGAGCGCGCCCCTCCCCTCGTTCGAGGCGCTCTCGACGCCGGCCTCGATCGAGACGCAGCCCGCGCGGCCGAGGAGATCGAGCATCTCGCGCGACCAGCCGTCGATCCTGAGCTGGACGCCGAACACGACGTCCCGCGCGCAGAGCGCCTCGAGGAGGGCCCGGTCGGGCAGGAAGAGCTCGTCGATGAAGTAGACGTGGCGGACGCCCTGGGCGAGGAGCCCGTCGAGCTCGTCGAGCACCGTCTCGAGCGGGCGCCTCCGGAGCGTGTCGCGCGCGCTCTCCTTCGCGCAGGAGGCGCCGCGGTGGGGGCAGCCGCGCGAGGTCTCCATCTCGGCGCTCGGCCCCTCGGGCACGGCGTCGAAGCGGTGGTGGTGGTGGACGTGCCGCGCGATCGTCGCGGCGTCCCACCGCAGCGCCGGCAGCGCCCTCACGGAGGTGGCGTAGGGGCCGCCCTGCACATGATCGATGCCCTTCCTGCGGTAGGCGATCGACGGGATCTGCCAGAAGCGCGATCCGGTCGTGCCCGCGAGCATGACGAGGATCTCCTCGCACTCGCCGAGGACCACGACGTCCACGCCGAGCTTGCGGAGCGCCGCGCGGGGCGTCGTGGAGCCGTGGGGCCCGACCGCGACGAGGAGGCCGCCGTGGCCCCGCAGCGCGGCGGCCGCCGCCATGGGGACGCGCAGCTCGGGCGGCGGGCAGCGCCAGAGGAGGTAGCTCGGCGCCGTGGTGATCGCCGTGATGTCCGGGCGAAACGCGGCGACCTCGGCGCGCACGGCGCCGAGGTCGATCCCGCGCGCCTGGGCGTCGACGAGGGCGGCCTCGTGGCCGGCGCGCTCGAGCAGCGCCTTCGCGTAGCCGAGCTCGAGCGGCAGGTGCGGCTCGCGGCAGCCGAGGTAGACGCTGCCGTCGAAGCTCCAGGGCGGGTTGACAAGCGCGACCTTCACGAGGCGACCCCCAGCCGCCGGTCCAGGCGGCCCAGCCGGGCGGACGCGGGCGCGTCCGCGTAGACGGCCCCGAGGCGCTCCTCGACCCCGAAGCGCCATTTGTAGAGCGCGCGCAGCCCGTCGCGGAGGGCGACGCGCGGCGCCCAGCCGGTGAGCGCCTGGAAGGCGCGGCAATCGGAGACGTAGTACCGCGGATCGCCCGGCCGCCGCGCGGCGAGCGAGACGGCGGGGCGGCGCCCGTCGACGTCGAGCTCGGCGATGAGGTCGAGCAGCTCGACGAGGCTCACCGCCCGCTCCGGGCCGCCCCCGAGGTTGAAGGCGCAGCCCGACGCGGGCTTGAGCTCGCACCGCGCGAGCAGCAAGGCGTCGACGAGGTCCTCGATGAACAGCGCGTCGCGGACCTGCAGCCCGTCGCCGTGGAGGGTGATCGGATCGCGGCGGATGGCGCGCCCGACGAAGTGGGCGATCCACCCCTGGTCCTCGCTGCCGAACTGCCGGGGGCCGTAGATGCAGCTCATCCGGAGCACCGCGGCGTCGAGGCCGAAGGTGCGGGCGTAATCGAGGACGTACTGGTCGGCGGCGCCCTTGGAGCACGCGTGGGGGCTCTGGAAATCGAGCGGCTGCGCCTCGGAGATGCCGTGTTCGCGCGCGCGCTCGCAGAGGGGTCGAACCCGGTCCTCGCGCCGCTCGAGCGCGAGGTGGGGCAGCGCGCCGTAGACCTTGCTTGTCGAGGCGAAGAGGAGCGGCGGCGGGCGGTCGAGCCGCCGGAGCGCCTCGAGCACGTTGAGCGTGCCGCGCGCGTTCACCTCGAAGTCGAGCGCCGGATCCGAGACGCTGCGCGTGACGGCGCCCTGCGCGGCGAGGTGGAAGACGAACGAGGCGCGCCGCACGGCGTCGCTCACGGCCTGCGCGTCGCGGATGTCGCACAGGAGGATCTCCACGCCGGCGCCGTGGCGCTGCCGGAGGAGCTCGACGTTCCGCTCGACGAACGCGCGCGAGAGGTTGTCGAGGACGAGGACCGGCTCCCCCTCGCGGAGGAGCCGATCGGCGAGGCTCGATCCGATGAAGCCGGCCCCGCCGGTGATGAGGACGGGCGGCCTCACAGCGAGAGCCCCCGCGCCTCGAGCTCGGCGCGCGCCTGGGCGGCGCCGTCGCGCGCGGTCTGCCCGTCGATCCAGCCGGCGAGCTCGAGGAGCCCGCGCTCGAACGGGACGGACGGCGTGAACCCGAGGACGCGCCGCGCCTCGCGGGTGTCGGCGAAGCAGTGCCGGACGTCCCCCACGCGGCACCGGCCGGTGATCTCGGGCTCGATCTCGTGCTTGCCGAGCGCCTTGCAGAGCGCCTCGGCGACGTCGCGGATCGAGCGCGGGCGGCCGGTGCCGATGTTGAGCACCTTGCCGGCGGCGACGGTGTCCTCGGCGAGCGCCTTGACGCAGGCCTCGGCGACGTCGTGCACGCTCACGAAGTCGCGCTGCTGGAGCCCGTCCTCGAAGACGAGCGGAGGACGGTTGTTGAGCAGGCGCGCGGCGAAGATGGCGAGCGCGCCCGTGTAGGGGTTGGAGAGCGCCTGGCGCGGGCCGTACACGTTGAAGAGGCGGAGCGCGACGGCGGGGATGCCGTGAGCGCGACCGGCGATGAAGCAGAGCCGCTCTTGATCGTACTTGGACAGCGCGTAGACGGAGTCGAGGGCGGGTATCTTGTCCTCGGGCGTCGGCACGGGGACGAGCGCCTCGCCGTCCGCGGCGCAGATCTCGAAGGCGCCGCGCTTCAGCTGCTCGACGGGCCGGCTGCGCGGGGCGACGAGCTCGCCGCTCTGCCGGCGGTAGAGGCCTTCTCCGTAGACGCTCATGCTGGAGGCGATCACGAGCCTTCGCACGGGCTGCTCGGCGAGGGCCTCGGTGAGCACGGCGGTGCCGACGGCGTTGACGGACGTGTACCGCTCGACGCGGTACATGCTCTGTCCGACGCCCACCGCGGCGGCGAGGTGGACGACCGCGTCGACGCCCCGGAGGGCGCGCCTCACGGCGTCGCGGTCGCGGACGTCGCCGACAAGGAGCTCGACGGCCGGGTCGAGGTGGGCCGGGCGGCGCCGGTCGGGGCCGTGGACCTGGGGTACGAGGTTATCGAGGGCGCGGACGCGGTGCCCTGCGCGCAGGAGCTCGTCGGCGAGGTGGGAGCCGATGAATCCGGCGCCCCCTGTGATCAGGACATGGTCAGGCATATCATGCTCCGTTCCGGTCTGGACGAGCAGCGGGCGGCGCGAGAGAGCACCTCGCGAGCGGGCGGCGCAGGGCGGCGCGGCGGACAGAGCGTCCGCGCGCCGCGCGATGTTCCCCCCGGCTCCGCGCCTCGCTGCGCTGGAGTCTTCGAGGGGCACCGATTAACATGCGGTCTTGAGGCTCGCAATCCGATCCAAGGAGCTTTGTCTCACGGTAGGTATCTGACCTGGCGCGGGCCTTAGAGAGGGTACGGAGGCGCCGGACGCTGGCGTGGATTCATGGGTGGCAAAGGGGGGATCGCGGCGAGGAGCGGCCGTGGACAGGAGGGGGCGGGGAGCGGGGGGGTCGGAGTGGGGCGGAATGTGGGATTCTGCGGGGCGGGACGGGACGGGACGGGAGGAGGAGCCGAGTTGCCCGGAGCAAGGAGAGCCTGTTCGTCGCGCGGCGCGGGGGAGCGGAGCGGCACGATCGGGCGGATTTGCGCGGGCTTCGAGGGGATCGAGGCAGACGTCAACGTGGCGATCGTGGGGCGCTAACCCCGCGATTGCTGGCCGGCCGGACGATTCCGTGACGCTTCCGGCGGTCCCCTCGGCGGCCGTGACGGACGCGCCATGGGGCACGACCATGCCACAGGCGAGCCCGCGCCAGGCGCTCGTCGCCACCCTGACACAGACGATCGCCGCTGCTCATTGTGCGGGCGACTTTGCCACCGCGCAGATCGCCGCTCGTACCCACCCGCCCCGCCGGCAGGGTGCCCGCCGTGGAGCTCTCCGTGGAGCCCCGTACCCTCGCGTCACCCGCTGCGCCCGCTTCCGTTGGTCTCGTTCACGCCGAGCCCGACCATCATCCACTCTTGCTGAAATCTATTAGGTCACACGCAGGTCACACAAAGAAAAAAGACACGGTCCTCACCGTGTCTTTATTGGCGAAGGCGCCGGGAATCGAACCCGGAGACGAACCTGCGAGGCGCATGCGCGAGAGATACGGCGGACGCCGCGTCGGACGCGTCGGAGCGGTGTCAGAGACCATCGAGAGCTCGATTCCTGTCGTATACCCCAATGCCCTCTCGTGGAGCCCCGTGCCCTCACGTCGGGGCACACGGAGGTCACACGGAGATGAACGAGCCGGGGCCGGCATCCGTAATGCCGAGTCAAGGCATCGAATATACGCCCTGGGCGGATCTTCTGACGAGTGAACGGCGACAGCGCCGAGCTCGCCGACACGCCGCTCGACCTCGCGATGGGGGAGCCACGCCGTGCCGTGTGACCTCCCGTGGCCCTACTCGGACCGTGGCTCGCCTGTTGTTGGCTTC
>JAICEP010000096.1 GCA_025924095.1 Sorangium sp. | reverse complement strand
TCGCCCGCCGCGCGCCGCGCGACGGCCGCGCTCGCCGCGCCGGCGCGCACGCCGCCGGCCGCGCAGGCGTTCCGCTCCGCGGCAGCCCACGGCGATGCGGCGCCCCTCGAGCCGACCGCTCGCGGAGCCTCCCCGCCCGCGCAGGAGGCGCCCGGGGCCGAGCTGGAGGAGCAGGATGTCCCGCTGTTCGAGGCGCTCCGCGCCCACCGGGCCACGCTCGCCAAGGAGAAGTCGCTGCCCGCCTACATCATCGCGCACGACCGGACGCTCCGCGAGATCGCCCGGATCCGGCCCGTGTCGCTCGACGACCTCGCGCTCGCGCGCGGCATGGGGCAGGCGAAGATCTCGAGCTACGGCGAGGGCATCCTCCGCGTGGTGCGGGAGTTCTCGGGCCCCTGATCGCCCGAGGCGAGCCCGGGCGCGGCAGGTCGCTGGAGCGGCCGGCAGACGGGCGCCCGGGAGACGTGGAGGCGGGGAGAGCGCTCGAGTCGACTCACCCCGTCTCCACGCCTCCCGGCGCGATCGTGCGCGCTCTTCACGCGTGACCCGCGACGCGGAGCTCCGCGATGAGCTGGCCATCCAGGCTGACGAAGGTCGTGAGCCGGCCCTCGACGTTGATGAACACGTCGAGCATCACACCGGCGCCGAGATCCACGACGTGGAGGTCGTCCTTGAGGACCACCGCCGAGGCCTCGCCTCCCCTCGGCGGGCGCCTGGAATCCCTCGCCATGGCCTTCTTCGAGTTCATACCTCGCCTCCACCCGCCCGCCCGTCCGCGCCGCGCGCCCCCGGAGCCGCCCCGGCGCGCCGCGCGGTCGACCCGGGCGCGACCCAGCGCGCGAGACGCCTTGCTCGCCGGCGGACACGACAAGCGCGTTCCATGCCGTGCTCGCACGGCCGAAGTGATCCTTCCCTTCACGCAGCCCCCTTTCTCTCCGCTCCTCGCCGGACCGGCGGTGTCTCCATTTCATCGGATCGGTCGGCGGGAAGGTAAGAAGTTCAGAGGACAATCGGACTTTTCTTCCCGGCTTCCCATCCTCGCGCTCGAACCGGGCAACCACGGTCGGACCGGGCAACCACGGTCGGACCGGGCAACCACGGTGGATCAGCTCACGCGCGCCCAGGACGCAAGCGACGCCGCGGCCCCCACGGAGACCCTGCCCGAGGCGAGCACCGGGCCGAGCGCCGGCTGCTCCAGGAGCATCGCCTCGACCCGCAGCAGCGCCGGCAGATAGACGACCTCCCGCGCCAGGCCGCCCCCCCGGTGGACGCGCGCCGCGATGCGCAGGGCGTCGGCGGTGGAGCACGCGCCGCGCGCCTCGAGCAGCCGCGCCGTCTCGACGAAGCCGGCGCCGCGCTCGACGCTCCGGGCGGCGAGGTGGCGCAGCCCGAGCTCGATCCGGCGGGCGCCGACCAGGTATCCCTCGGCGCGCTCGCGCGCGAGCGCCCAGCCCTCCTGATCGTCGCCGCCGTTCGCCGTCCCGATCGCGAAGATCCCGAGCGGGAGCGCCGCGGCGCGCACGCTGGGCGCCGCGTGCCCCTCGATCTCGTGGAGCACGGTGCGCTCCACGTCGTCGCGCGTGAGCATGCGCCCCCGCGCGATCTGGATCACCCCGTCGCCCGTCGCGGCGAGCGGCGCGATGTCGACGATCACGACCCGGAGAGGCAGGCGCCGCTCCCCGATCTCGCGCCGCATCCGCGACACGAGCGACCGGGGCGAGCGCGCATCGTCGCTCCGCACCCGATCCTCGTCGCCCGCCGCCGCGCCCGCCTCCTGCTCGACCCAGGTCGCGGCGAGCGCGTCCGCCTGCTCGTCGAACGCGTCGCGCGCCACGTAGCGGCGGCGCGCGGCGGCCCAGCACCCCGCCCCGCCCGCGGCCTCGCAGATCGCGGCCTCGGCGGCGAGCTCGACGGCGCGGCCAGCGTAGACCACGCCGAGCTCCCCCTGCCCAGCGAGCCGCTCGGCCGCCGTGTCCATCGCCTTCCGGAGATCGCTGTGGTCCTGCGCGGGCGCGTAGGTGAACCGCGGGAGCTCCCCGCCGCCCCTCCCCCACGCGGCGGCGAGCCGCGCGAGCTCCTCGACGAGGTTCACCGGCGTGCTCGATCCGACCACGCGGATCCGCCGCGCCGCGGCGCCGAGGAGCCGATCCGCGTCCGGCACCCAGGCGGGCGGCCCCGCCGAGCTAGCCCGAGGACGCCGCGCCACGACCCTCCGCTCCTCTCGCGCTCACCCCCACCCGGCTCACCCCCGCCCCGCTCGCCCTCGTCCCGCTCGCCTCGCGAACGCGCCGCGCGCCCCGTGCCGCGCGCCTCAGAGCAGGTTCGCCGCGAGCTCCGCGAGCTCGCTGCGCTCGCCCTTGGCGAGCACCACGTGCCCCGCGATGCGCTCGCGCCGGAACCGCTCCGCCACGACGAGGAGGCCGTTCGACGCATGATCCACGTAGGGGTTGTCGATCTGCTGGGGATCGCCCGTCAGCACGATTTTTGTCCCCTCGCCGCACCGCGTGATGATCGTCTTCACCTCGTGCGGGGTGAGGTTCTGGGCCTCGTCCACGATGAGGTACTGGTGCGGCAGGCTGCGCCCGCGGATGTAGGTCAGCGGCTCGACCTGGATCCGCCCGCTCTCCAGGAGCTCCACGAAGCCGCGCGCGTCGCGCCCAGGCTTCGCGCCGCCGTTCGAGAACAGGAACTCGAGGTTGTCGAAGATCGGCTGCATCCACGGGTTCAGCTTCTCGTCCACGTCGCCCGGAAGGAAGCCCAGATCGCGCCCGAGCGGCATGATCGGCCGGCTCACCAGCAGCCGGGTGTAGGCGTTGTCCTCCGTCGTCCGCTTGAGCGCCGCCGCGAGCGCCAGGAGCGTCTTGCCCGTACCCGCCTTGCCGATGAGCGTGATCAGCCGCACCGAATCGTCGAGCAGGAGGTCGAGCGCGAAGGCCTGCTCCTTGTTGCGCGGCCGGACCCCCATCACCCCCTCCCGCCCGACGCGGAGCGCGACGATCTGCCCGCGCGCCGCGTCGAAGCGGCCGAGCGCCGTGTGGCTCGGCGCGCCGGCGTCGCGGAGGAGCACCGCTGAATTCGGCAACAGATCCGCCAGGTTGGCGCCGGTGAGGACGCCGCTCTGGAAGAAGGCGTCGACCTCGGCGCCGGGCACCTCGAGCTCGACGACCGCCTGCCCGACGGCCGGGTCGTGCACCCGCTCGTTCTCGTACGTCTCCGCCGGGATCCCGAGCGCGTCGGCGCGGATCCGGAGGTTCGTGTCCATGGTCACGAAGATGGTCGGCCGATCCTTGTGCCGGTCGCGGATGTCGATCGCCGTCTGCAGGATGGCGCTGTCCTGCGAGCCCGACTCCAGCCCCACGAGCAGCTCAGGCCGCCGCTCCGGGATCGCGATGCGCAGCGTGCCGCCGTTCTCCAGGAGCACGCCGGTCGCGAGCGTGCCGGCGCCGCGGACCTCATCGAGCAGCCGGGCGATGGTCCTCGCGTTGCGCCCGCGCTCCGAGCCCTCCCGCTTGAACTGGTCGATCTCCTCGATCGCGTAGATCGGGATGATGACGTCGTTGTCTTCGAACTTGAAGATCGCGTGGGGATCGTGGAGCACGATGTTCGCGTCGAGAACGTAGTTCTTCTTCATGGGGGGAGCGCGACGGCGTAGCCGCCTGCTGCGACGGGCGCAAGGGAGTGTTGAGTCGCCCGCCCGAGGATGCCGTCACCCGGTGATCGGCAGGAGCCCGGACATCGGGAGAGATACCGAGCTTCGACTCGGCCGGATCTGGAACATCGCCCGCGCCGTCCACGCCTTGTTCCAGGCGGCCCGCCGCGATCACAGATCGATCCGGTAGTCCTTGATCTTGTAGAGCAGCGCCCGGTGGCTGATCTCCAGCACCTCGGCCGCCTTGGTCCGGTTGCCCTTCGTCTTCTGGAGCGCGCGCCGGATGAGGATCTCCTCGATGACGCGCGACGTCTTCTTGATCGACAGCTCGCCGCTCGTCAGCTGCATCTGGATCGGGTCGCGCGCCTCGCGGATCCGCTCGGGCAGGTCGGCCTCGCCGATGCGCTCGCCCTCGCACAGCACCATGGCGCGCTCGACGGTGTTCTCCAGCTCCCGGACGTTGCCCGGCCACCGGTACTCCAGGAGCAGCCGGCGCGCCTCGGGCTCGAAGCCGCGGATGTTGATGCCGAACCGCGCGTTGTTCCTCGCGAGGAAGTGATCCATCAGGATCGGGATGTCCTCCCGCCGCTCCCGGAGCGGCGGGATCGCGATCGGGAGCACGTTGATCCGGTAGAAGAGGTCCTCGCGGAACCGGCCGGCCTGCGTCTCGGCCAGCAGATCGCGGTGCGTCGCGGCGAGGATGCGGACGTCGACCTTGAGGTCCTTGTTGTCGCCCAGGCGGCGGATCGTCTCCTCCTGGAGCACCCGGAGCAGCTTCACCTGCAGCGGCAGCGGCAGCTCGCCGATCTCGTCGAGCAGCAGCGTGCCGTGGTTCGCCTGCTCGAACAGCCCCGCCCTGTCGTTCACCGCGTCGGTGAACGCGCCCCGCTTGTACCCGAAGAGCTCGCTCTCCAGGAGGTTCTCCGGGATGGCGCCGCAGTTGACCGCGACGAACGGCCCGCCCCGGCGGCCCGACCTCCTGTGGATCGCCCGGGCCACGAGCTCCTTGCCGACGCCGCTCTCGCCCGTGATGAGCGCCGTGGTCTTGTAGTCGGCGACCTTCGCGATCGTCTTGAAGATCACCTGCATCGGCGGGCTCTTCGCGAGGATCTCCTCGAAGAGGTTCTCCCGCCGGATCTCCTGGCGCAGGGCGCGGTTCTCGCGGCGGAGCGACTCCCGCTCCTCGGCCTTGCGGAGCGTGAGCAGCATCTCCTCCGCCTTGAACGGCTTCTGGATGTAATCGTAGGCGCCCGCCTTCATCGCCTCGATGGCCATGTCGATGTTGCCGTAGGCGCTCATCACGATGACCGTGGCATCGCTCCCCTTCGCCTTGAGCGTCGCCAGGAGATCGAGGCCGCCCATCCTGGGCATCCGGACGTCGGTGAGGATGACGTCAGGCCCGAACGTCTCGACCATCGCGAGCGCTTCCTCACCGCTCGAGACCGCCTCGACCTCATAGCCGTCCCGCTTGAGGAACGTGCGCACCACGAGTCGCAGGTTTTCTTCGTCGTCGACGACTAGGACACGGCGCATAGACCCTGAAAACTTTTCCTACACCGGCGCGAACCACTCCGCAACGAGTTGCATCTCGCCGCATGCCGCGGTGCGGCCATCCGCCGGGAAGGCGGCCTCGGTGGGCCTCGGTTGGCCTCGGTTGCCAGGGCGCGTCGCGCCGCGCGGCGGGCGGGCTCTGCGAAGGAGGCCGCGCACCGCGCGAAGGCCGCTGCGCGACGCGGATCGCGCCTGCGCGGCGGCCGTGATGCGCGGCGCGCGCCCGCGGTGGTATGCGTTGACGCAGGTCGCGCAGGCTGCTTTAGCGGCGCGACGCGCACCGGGAGCGAGCAGGGCCGCGCGCGGCCCGACACGACACGCCGGAGCGGCCTTCGCGGGCAGGACCGCGTCCCTTAATTCATACGATCGCGTGAGGAGCCAGGGCATGAGCATGAAGGATCGTCTGGTCGACCAAGCAAAGAAGCTCGCCTCGTCGGGCAGGGTCGTCCGTGTCGTCAGCAACGATCGCGTGATGCGGCTCGCCACGGGGGTCATGGATGCGAAGAACCGCCTGCGCGCCGCCCGGGAGCTGGCCGCGGAGGCGTGGGACATCCTGCTGAACGGGCACGCGCTCCCGAACCTCGATCCGGCGCTCGACGACGAGGCCGGCGTCCACGTGGCGGCGCCGGCCCGCGCGGCGTCGTCGCGGCCCGCCGCGCCCGCCTCGAGCGGCGCGGGGCTGTCGGCCGTGGAGACGACGGCGAGCGCCGCGCCCGAGCGGGCCGCCGCCCGCCCGCACGTGAACGGCGCCTCCGCGAACGGCGCGGGCACCTACGTGGCGGCGGCGGCCGAGCAGCAGCTCGCGACCCAGATGGCGTCGCGGACGTCGCTGTCGCGGATCGGCGGGCGCGACGTGTTCGAGAAGGCGTACAAGTTCATGACCGCGGACAACGCCCGCGCCATGGGCGTCTACCCCTTCTTCCGCCCGCTCGACTTCAACAACGGCCCCGAGGCGCAGCTCGAGGGGCGGACCGTGACGATGCTCGGCTCGAACAACTACCTCGGGCTGACGACCCACCCGAAGGTGCGAGAGGCCGCGCGGAACGCCATCGACAAGTACGGCACGAGCATGACCGGCTCGCGGCTCGTGAACGGGTCGATGCGCCTCCACAACGAGCTCGAGGAGAAGCTCGCCGCCTACCACGGCAAGGAGGCCGGGCTCGTGTTCACGACGGGCTATCAGGTGAACATCGCGACGATCTCGGCGCTCCTCAGCAACAAGCGGAGCGTCGCGATGATCGACAAGGACGATCACGCGTCGATCTACGACGGCGTGCGGCTCGCGCAGGCGTCCGGCGCCCGGATGGTGCGCTACAAGCACAGCGACCCCGCGTCGCTCGACAGCGCGCTCTCCGAGATCGCCGACACCGAGGGCGCGCTCGTGATCACCGACGGCGTCTTCAGCGCGCAGGGCGAGATCGCGAGCCTGCCCGGGATCGTCGAGGTGGTGAAGAAGCACAAGGCGCGGCTCCTCGTCGACGACGCGCACGCCCTCGGCGTCATCGGCCCGGGCGGCCGCGGCACCGCCGCGCACTTCGGCCTCGACAAGGAGGTCGACCTCATCGGCGGCACCTTCTCGAAGTCGCTCGCCTCGATCGGCGGCTGGCTCGTCGGCGAGCGCAAAGTGCTCGATTATATTCAGCATTTCGCCTACAGCTTCCTCTTCGCGGCGAGCGCGGCGCCGCCCTGCGTCGCCGCCGCCATGGCCGCGCTCGACGTCATGCAGGAGGAGCCGTGGCGCCAGGAGAAGCTCCGCGAGAACTTCACCTACATGCGCACGGAGCTCCAGAAGCTCGGCTTCGAGCTCGGCAAGACCGAGACGGCCGTGATCCCCATCTACATCCGCGACGACCTCAAGACCGTCATGATGTGGAAGTCGCTCCTCGACGACTACGCGCTCTACGTGAACCCGTTCATCACGCCGGGCGTCCCGCCGAAGCAGCAGGTCCTCCGCACGAGCTACATGGCGACCCACGAGCGCAAGCACCTCGATCGCGCGCTCGAGGCGTTCGAGAAGGTCGGGAAGAAGTTCGGCGTGATCTGAGCCGGAGGCCGCGCCGTCGGGCTCGCCGGCCGCCGGCCGGACGGGCCCGAGGGGCGCCTCCGCCAGCGCCCGCCCGTGGTATCGACGGGCGATGACGATCGTCCTCCATCGCTTCCCGCTCAGTCACTACGCCGAGAAGGCCCGCGCCGCGCTCGACTTCAAGGGGCTCGAGTACCGGATCGAGGAGCACCTGCCCGGCCCGGCTCAGCTCGCCATCTACCGCCTCTCGGGCCAGCGCAAGCTCCCCGTGATCGAGCACGACGGCGCGGTCGTCGCGGACTCCACCGAGATCGCGCTCTACCTGGAGCGCACCTTCCCCGATCGGCGGCGCCTGCTCCCCGAGGATCCCGAGAGGCGGCGCGAGGTCCTCGCGCTCGAGGAGCACCTCGACGACACGCTCGGAAAGTACGCGCCGCGCGTCTGGCTGCGCCACGCCCTCCGCGAGGATCAGTACCTGGACGCGCTGGGCCGCGCGCTGGGGCCGTTCGGGCACGCCGGGCTCGGCGCCCTGGCCGCCGTGGTCCCCCTGGCCGAGGCGCGGGTGGGCGCCGTCCAGCGGCGGCTCGACGAGGCGGAGCGCGCGGTGCGTGGCGCTCTGACCGACCTCTGCGCTCGCCTCGAGACGTCACCGTACCTCGTCGGCGACGAGCCGTCGCTCGCCGACATCGCCGCCGTGAGCCTCGTTTACCCGTTCAAGTTCCCACCGTCGAAGCACCTCTTCAAGCCGGAGGTCGAGGGCGCGTCCGTGCGCAGCATCGCCGAAGATCCCGCCCTCGCCCGCTTCTTCGACTTCCGGGACCGGTTCTACCGCGACCACCTCCGGTGAGCGGCGCCGCCCGCTTCGGCATTTTCGCCGGACCACGGCCGTGGTGACATGAGCGATCATGGATCTTCGACCGTTCATGCAAGGGGTCGCGGCGGCGCTGGGGCCTGCGATCCGCTCTTTCTTCCTGACCGCCGCGGCGATGTCGCTCCTGGCCGTCGTCCTCGCCGCGTCCTCGTACGCCATCGCGGCCGACGGCTCGGCGCTGCGCGGGGCGCTCGCGGCCGTCGCGGCGCTCGTGGCGTGCGCCGTGCTCGGCTTCACGCTGTCGTGGAAGCGGGCGCTCGGCGCCGGCATCCTGCAGGTCGTGCGGTCGAAGCGGCTCGGAGGGATGCTCGTGACCGCAGTGTTCGACCGGCTGCTCGGCGTCTCCGAACAGGCCGAGGCGGGCGCGCGCGGCGGGCGCATGGCGCAGGCGGTGGAGGGTGTGCCGATCAACGAGGCGGCGAAGCGGCTGCGGCTCGCGGTGATCCACCGGGTGCAGGCCGCGCCGCAAGGGGGCGGCGTGCGGGGGTTCCTGCGGCGCCAGATCGAGGCGCGGCTGCTCGGAACCATCGAGACGCTGACGCTGGCGCGCTTCCGGAACGAGGCCAACCAGAAGGGGGGTATCGACCTGCTCAAGGCGCGGGACGAGCTCGCTCAGGGGGTGGACGACCTCGTCACGGATGAGATCGAAGGGACGCTGCTTGTCACGACGCTGCTCCTCGTCGGCGCCGCCTCGATCGCGTCGCTCGGGGCGGCCGCTGGCATCCAGTACATTCCTCTCTGAGCCGGGACATCCGCCCTCCGCGCCAGATGGCCGGCAAGCGCGCTGCCTCGGCCGCGGGTCGCGGCGAGCGCGCCGCCTCGGATCGCAGGCGCGGCGTCGATCTCTCACGGCCATGCACATCGGCTTTGCCTAAGTGCTCACGACTACGTTACTGTCATCCCGCTGCCGTTACTTTCCGTGTTGCTCTCACGTTTCATGTGGCTTTCATGTCATGTTGCGCAGAGGTCATGTTGCGCAGAGGAGGCAGTTCGATGATGGAGAACGGTATGGGAAAATGTGGCTCGGCCCTCGCTTGCGTCGTCGGGTTGCTCGCGTCGCCGGCCGCCTGGGCTCAGGATCCCGCGCCCCCCCCGGCTGATCCGGGCGCAGCGGCGGCCCCGCCGGAGACCACCGCGCCGGCGCCCCCGGTAGAGCCGACAGCGACGGCGGGCGACGCGGCGACAGCAGGCCAAGCGGCGCCCGTCACGCCGGCGCCCGTCACGCCGGCGCCGGGCACCACCGAGCCGGTCGGAGAGCCGGCGGCGGAGCCGAGCCAGATCCCGAGCTGGTTCCGGTTCGATGCAGACAACGTCGGTCTCCAGGTCTGGGCCGGCGCCTCGCACCAGCTCGGCCCCATCAGCCTCTCGAGCGACATCTATGTCACCACGCTGGGAACCGCGGAGTTCGACATCGGCCCCGCCTTCACGATGGGTCCGGTCACCATCAACCCGATGGTGGGCATCGCGTTCAACTTCATGACGCAACAGCCGGCGGCGCTTGTCGCTCCGCAGCTGTTCACCTACATCGACGCGAAGCCGGTTTACTTCGAGTCGTGGATCCTGGGGTCGTTCTCCAGCATGTTCGACGAGAGCGTCCAGAACTACCTCTACTCGCGCGACTTCCTCCTCTTCTATCCGACCGACGACTTCGGCATCGGCCCGCACCTCGAGCTCTCGATCGACCTCAACGAGATCGTGACCGTGGATGACCCGACCACGGTCGGGGTGGACGAGGGGGCCGTCGACAACACCGGTCTCGCCAGCCTGCAGCTCGGCGGTGTGATCGGGCTGAACTACGGCACGGGGAACAAGCTGCTCCTCTACCTCGGCTACGAGACGCAGAAGGAGAGCCAGGTCGAGGGCGGCGACAAGATCGCTGGCCGGTTCACGTTCATCCGCAACTTCTGAGGCGCGCCGCGCGGAGCCGCCGGCCGGAGCGAGGGGCGCACACGGCCTGTCCCCTCGGGGTCGGGCTTCCCATCGGCCTGGCGCGCTGGTACCGGAGCGCCATGGCCCAACGGATCTCGTTCATCACGACCGCGCTGTGCGCGCTGCTCGGACTCGGGTGCCAGGCCCAGGACCGCGTCCCGCCGGCCTCGCCAGACCCGGGCGCCTCCGCATGCCAGCCCGCCGACTGCGGCTCGCTCGCAATGATCGCTCGCATCTGCGACGACGGCTCCACGGGCGCATCGCAGTGCCTGCGCGCCGAGGGCGGAGCGTGCCGCTGGGAGCACGTCTGTCCCGGCGAGAGGTCGCCCGCCGGCCCGGCGCCGACCCGGCCTGTCCCCCAGCCGACCCAGCCGCCCGGGCAAGAGCCGCCCGCGGAGCCGCCGCGCCCGAACCAGCCGGCCGCGCAGCAGCCGGGCGCGCAGCCGCCGGGCGCGGGCTTCGCCGACGCCAATGCCGCGTTCGCACAGCGGCTTTACGGCAAGCTCGCCGCCACGACAGGCAAGCTCTTCTTCTCGCCGGCGAGCGTCTCGACCGCGCTGGCCATGACCTACGCCGGCGCCCGGGGCGAGACGGCGGCCCAGATGGCGAAGGCGCTCGAGTTCACCCTCCCGCCCGAGGCGCTGCACCCCGCGTTCGGCGGGCTCGTCAAGGAGCTCACGCAGGCGGCCGGCCCCAAGGCGCCCGAGCTCCGGATCGCCAACCGGCTGTGGGGCCAGGCCGGGCTGCCGCTCGATCCGGCGTTCCAGAGCACCACCCAGCAGCACTACGGCGCGGGGATCGAGCTCGTCGACTTCAAGGGCGGGAGCGAGCCGGCGCGCGGGCGCATCAATCGATGGGTCGAGCAGCAGACGAACGCGAAGATCAAGGACCTGATGCCGGCGGGCAGCATCACGCCGCTCACGCGGCTCGTCCTCACGAACGCCATCTACTTCAAGGGGAGATGGGCGACGCCCTTCGACAAGCAGGCGACGAAGAACGAGCCGTTCACGGTGAAGCCCGGCACCGCGCCGGCGGTGCCGATGATGCGCAAGACCCTCCAGGCGCGCTTCGGGCAGGCCGCCGATGCGTCGGTGCTGGAGCTCGCCTACGAGGCGCAGAACCCCGACCGACCGCTGGCCATGGTCGTCATCCTGCCCGCGCAGGTGGACGGGCTGCCCAAGGTGGAGCAGCGCCTGGCGGCCGGGCAGCTCAAGGGGTACGTGGAGGCGCTCCGGCCGACGCGGGTCGACGTGGCGCTCCCGCGCTTCAAGATGACCGCGGAGTTCGAGCTCTCGAAGACCCTGGCGGAGCTGGGAATGCCGCTCGCGTTCGACGACGCGAAGGCCGATTTCTCGGGGATCACGAGGGCGGAGCCGCTCTTCATCTCCCAGGTCCGCCACAAGGCGTTCGTGGAGGTCAACGAGGAAGGGACCGAGGCCGCCGCGGCGACAGGCGTCGCCATGGCGACGCGGTCGGCCCCGGCGCCGTCTCCGGTGTTCCGCGCGGATCACCCGTTCGCGTTCCTGATCCGCGACGTGACGACAGGCGCGGTGCTGTTCATGGGCCGCGTGACCGATCCGCGATGACCCGGCCGTCCTGAGCCGTTTTGCCGGGGCCTTCACCGGCTCCGCCAACCCTCGATGTGAAGGAGCGAGCGATGAAGAACGAAGACGCGGCGAAGGTGCTGCATGCCGTCCGTGACCTGGCCCCCTCGATCGCCGCGCGGAGCGCGGAGATCGAGGAGGCGCGGCGCCTCCCGGCGGACCTGCTCGAGCAGCTCAAGGCAGCGGGATGCTTCCGGATGTTCCTGCCGAGGAGCCACGGCGGCCACGAGGTCGATCTGCGCACGGGGATGGACGTCCTGGAGACGCTCGCCCGGGCGGACGGGGCCACCGGCTGGACGGTGATGATCGGCTCGGAGAGCCCGCACCTCTTCGCGCTCCTGTCGCGCGAGCGCTTCGACGCGGTCTACTCCGCCGGGCCGGACGTGATCATCGGCGGCGGCTTCAACGCGCAGGGCGAGGCCCACGCGACGGAGGGCGGCTACCGCGTCACCGGGCGCTGGAGCTTCGCGAGCGGCTGCGAGCACGCCAGCTGGCTGTTCGGGAACTGCGTGATCCTGGACGGCGGTCGCCCGCGGATGGGCCCGGCGAGCGAGATGCGCGAGATCCCGGAGGTGCGCGGGATGCTGTTCCCCGCGAGCGAGGTGCGCATCATCGACACCTGGTCCGTGCTCGGCCTGCGCGGCACGGGCAGCCACGACATCGTGACGGAGGGGGCGTTCTGTCCCGCGGCGCACAGCTTCGATATCTTCCAGGGCCAGTCGTCGGTGGCCGCCCCTGGGTTCGTCGCGCCGGTCCTGCACTTCGTGCTCCACATGGGGGCCGTGGCGGTGGGCATCGCCCAGGGGGCGCTCGACGACGTCGTGACGCTCGCGAGCTCGGGCAAGAAGCGGCTGTATGCGCGCGCGCAGCTCGCGGACTCCCCGGTGTTCCAGGTCCACCTCGGCCGCGCCGAGACGAGCGTGCGCGCCGCCCGCGCCCTGCTGCGCGACACGGGGGACGAGCTGTGGGCCGCGTGCGTGAACAACCCCGGCGCCGCGCTGGCGATGGCGCCGCGGATCTCGGGCACCCTGGCCTGGGTGACGGAGGTGGCGGCCCGGGCCGTGGACGCCTGCTATCAAGCCGGCGGGGGCGGCGTCGCCCGGAACGCCTCGTCGGTGCAACGGCGGTTCCGGGACATCCATACCCTCTCTCAGCACGCCGCCGCCGCGGAGGGGTGGCTCGGTCAGGCCGGCGCCGCGCTCCTCGGCCAGCCGACCGGCTTCTGGACCTGAGACGCCGCGACCCGGAACGCCGCGCCCGCCGCCGCGTCGCGACCGGGTCACGCCGCGCCCCCGCCGCGGTATAGGTGGTCGCGCCTTGCGCTCCGCTCCGCTCATCCCGCTGGTCCTCGCCGCCCTGTCGTTCCTCGCCTGCGCCGGCGCCCCGCGGCCGGCCGCGGCGCCCGCGCCGCCGCAGCTCAGGGAGGGCGCCTGCCCGCCTCGCCCGGCCTGCGACGCGCCGCCGCCGGCCGTCCTGCCGCGCGGGTTCAGGCACACGCGCTCGCGCCTCGTCGCGAGCGGGTGGCCGCGCCACCGCGGGCGCGACCTCTTCGCGCGCCCCGGAGGGCCCCAGTGGGCCATCGCGAAGCTCGCTTACGGTCCTCAGGACGACGATCTCGAGGACGAGGACGTCGAGGCCTATCTCCTCCGCGGCTGCAGCGGCCCATGGGAGAGGCTCGGCACCTTCCGGACGAGCGACGATGACCACCCGCACCCGACCGCCGAGGGCATCCCGGACACCGGCGGGCGCGTCTATCTCGATCTCACCGCGGGGCGGCGCCTCGAGGTCGGCCGGCACCGTGTCCACCTCGCCGTGGTCGGCGACGGCACGAGCGCGGATCTGTTCATCGAGGTCCTCCCGCCCGGCGCGCGGGTGGCCGTCACCGACGTCGACGGGACGCTCACCTCGAGCGAGGTGGCGGTGGTCGGCGAGCTCTTCGGCGGCGCCCCGCCGGCCGCCCACCCCGGCGCGGCCGAGGCGATGCGCGCCCTCGCCGACAGCGGGATTTACCTCTTCTACGTGACCGCGCGCCCCGAGTGGCTCGTGGGCAGCACGCGAGCCTGGCTGAGACAGCAGGGCTTCCCGCCCGGCATCCTCCACACCACCCTCGGCGTCACCGGCGCCATGGGCCGGGCCGCGGCCGATTACAAGATAATCGAGCTCGGATGGCTCAAGGCGCGGACGGGCATCGTGCCGTCCTTCGGTTTCGGCAACATGCCGAGCGACGTCACGACGTACACGGCCGCGGGGATCGCCCCTTCACGAAGCTATTATCACAAGCTCGGCGGCGACCTCCGCGGCGGCGTGCCCCACGAAGACTACCGGGCTCTCGTCCCGGCGCTCTTCAGCCCACCGGCCGTCTGCGCGCCCTGAGGGAGGCGCTCGCGCCGCGGGGGCGCGACCTGCGCGGCGGCGCCTCGACCGCGGGGGCGCGCCCTCTCCAGGCGGCGCCCCCGCCGCCGATCACTGCGGGACCTCGATCACGTCCTCGCAGGTGAAGTCGACCGCCAGGGCCGCCTGGGGATCGGACTTCACCGCGTTGCACGCGCTGTCGCAGAGCTCGATCTGCGTCGGGTTCGCGGGGTCGTCGTAGCGCCAGGCGTCATCGCTCGCGCACTCCTGATCATACGCGAGGGCCTTCGGCTCGCCCGCTCCGCTCGTGTACGTCACGCGCACCCGCTGCTTGTCGAACGCCCTGCCCTCGGGAGCCGGCGGGATCGCGACCGTGCACGACACCGAGGCGCCGCGGATCTCGTCGATGGCCGCCCTGAACGTGGTCGCCGTCGCGTCGGGGTTGCCGGTCTCGATGATGAACGCCTCCCCCGTGCCGCCGGCCACGGCGATCTCGCGCAGGTTGTCGACGTTCCCCGGCCCGTCGTCCGGCGGGTTCGCCACCCCGATCACGTAGGTCGGGATGTTGTCGGCGAGCGCCTCGTCGACG
>JAICEP010000095.1 GCA_025924095.1 Sorangium sp. | reverse complement strand
GCGCCGGCGCGGCCGGCGTACCGGTCGACGTAGGTCTCGCCGAGCAGCCCGACGAAATGCTCGAGGTGGAACCCCGACGTCGTCCACCTCGACAGCGCCCCCAGGACCGCGCCGCGCGCCCCCGCCACGTCGTCCGACGCGAGCGCCACCCACACCGCCTGCACGCTGAAGATCGCCGCCGCATAGCGATCGCCCCGCTGCTCGGCGCCCCGGAGCACGGCGGGCAGCGTCCGCGCGAGCGCGTCGATCTGCCCGCGGTAGTACCGCATCCACGACGTCATCACCTGCGTCGTCACGAGCTCCCAGGCGGCGCCGGTGCAGCGGTCGCGCAGCAGCTCGTCGGCCCGCTCGTACCACGTGAACGCCGCCTTCCAGCGGCCCGCCGTGAACGCCTCGAGCATGCCCGACACCATCATCGACAGGCCGAGCAGGTGCGGGCTGTCGAGCCGCTCCGCGAGCGCGCGCACCGCGGCGACGAGCTCCTCCGCGCGCGCACGGCCCGGCGCCCCCATCATGCACGCCGACGAGGCCTCGAACGCGAGCGCGCGGCCGACGCGGTACGGCTCGCCGGCGCGCAGCGCGAGCAGGAGGGCGCGCGCCGAGAACTCGGCGGAGCGCACCAGGTCGACGGCCGACAGACCCACCGTCACCGTCCAGCAGGCGTCGATGCGCGCGAGCTCCTCCGGACGCACCTCCGCCTCGGACCGCTCGCGGAACCGGAGGCCCCGCAGGCGCAGCTCCGCCCGGTGCAGGAGCAACGCCACGAGCGCGCGCCGCGGCGTCTCCGGGAACGACAGGCCGACCGCCCTCAGCACGGCGCGGACGAGATCGAGCCCCTCGTCGATGTGCCCGCTCCGCAGGTACTGCTCCGCGGCGCGGCGGCGGAGATCGAGCGACCGCGCGCTGTCCGCCCCCTCCGCCGCGGCCGCGTAGCGCCTCGCCGCCTCGGCCCCCTGGCCCGCGTTGACCAGCGCGTCGGCGCACCGCACCCCGAGCGCGCGCGCCTCCGCCTCCGGGAGATCCGCCTCGCGCGAGAGCAGGCCGAGCGCGAGCTCGTAGAGCCGCGCCGCGCGCTCGAACGCGAGCGCCTCGGCCGCCTGCTCGGCCGCGAGCGCCGCGAGCCGCCCCGCCCGCGCCGCGTCGCCCGCGCCGAGCCAGTGCCGCGACAGCGTCTCGGCGTCCGCCGTCCCGAGCGCCTCGAGCGCCCGCCCGAGCCGCCGGTGCCGCGCCGCGAGCTGCTCCGGACCGAGCCGGCCGACCACGGACGCGCGCACGAGGTCGTGCGACGCCTCGACGAGCTCCCCCTCGCCGGCGCGCCGCGCGACGATGAGGTCCTCGGTGAGCAGCAGCGTCATCGCCGGCGCGCGCTCCTCGTCGTCGAGCTTCGCCGCGCGCGCCGCGACCGCCGCGTCGATCGGCTCGCCGGCGACGGCGATCACCTCGATCAGCCGGAGCGCCTGCTCCGGCAGGCGGTGGAGCCGCGCCTTGAGCGCCCGGTCCAGCGCGGCGTCGCCCTGCGCGCCGGCCTCGCCCGCCGGCGCCTGCGCGTCGCGGGCGAGCTCGCCGAGCAGCCGCGGGTTGCCGCCGGACGCGCGCGCGACGGCGTCCGCCCGCGCGCGGGTGCCCTCGTCGCGCGCGAAGAGGAGCGCGAGCGCGAGCTCCTCGGCCTCGAGCGGCAAGAGCGGGCCGACCTCGATCTCGCGCAGCTCGCCGTCCCGGCGCGGCGGCTCGAGCCGCTCCCGACCGCCGGGGGCGGCCTCGACCTCCCCGGCGGCCGGGCGCGCGGGCCCCATCCCGTCGAGCAGCGCGCGGAGCGGCGCGCTCGTGGCCACGTCGTCGGTCCGGTAGCTGCCGAGGAACATCATCGCGGGCGCGTCGGGCGGCCGCGTGAGCTCGAGCAGGAGCGCCACGCTGTCGGCGTCGCAAAACTGGAGGTCCTCGATCGCCACGACGAGCGGGCTGCGCTCGGCGATGCGCCAGAGCAGCTGCCGGAGCGCCGCGAAGGTGCGCTGCCGCAGCTCCTGCGCGTCGGGCGACTCGCTCACGCGCGGCGCGGACGCGACGGCGGCCACGCGCGAGAGCGCCGGGAACACCCGGACGAGCGCGCGGACGTCGCGCGGCAGGAGGCGCTCCACCTCCTCGGCGGAGACGCGCCGGAGGAACCGGCTCAGCGACTCCATGACGCCCCCGAACGCCTTGTAGGACTCGGTCGCCCCGAGGGCGCAGCGCCCCCGCAGGACGACCGGCCCCTTGTCGCGGCGGAGCCCCATCAGGAAGTGGTGGATGAGCGCGCTCTTGCCCATGCCCGCGCCGCCGCGAACGAGCACGGAGATGGGCCGCTCCATGAAGAGCGACGCGGCGGCGCGCTGCAGGGCGCGCAGGTGCGGGCGGCGGCCGATGAAGTGCTCGATCGTCGGCGGCACGAGCGGGTGCAGCGCGCTCTCCGGAGCGGGCTCGGCGCCGCCCGGCGCGGGCTCGATGCCCCCCGGCGCCGGCTCGGCCCCGCCTGGCGCAGGCTCGGCGCTCGGCGTCGGCTCGGCGCCGCCCGGGTCCTCCGCTCCGCACCCCCCGCCCTGCGCCACGGTCACTTCTTGCTCAGGAAAGCATCCATCGCCTGGCGGTGCTCCGGGCCGTTCCACTGCTCGGCGAACGCCCGCCGCTCGACCTCGACGGCGGAGGCGCGCAGCGCCTCGCGCACCTTGCACAGCGCCCGCTTCATCGCCGCGACCGAGGCGCGCGGGCTCCTGGCGATGCGGTTCACCTGCGCGATCGCGCGGCTGCGCGCCGTGCCGGTCGCGACGACGTCGCTCACGAGGCCGATCCGGAGCGCCTCGGCGGCGCTGATCTTCTCCGCCGTCAGGAGCAGCCGCGACGCCTCCAGCGGCCCCACCCGCTCGCAGAGCCGCGTCAACCCGCCCCAGGCCGGCGACAGGCCCATCGTGACGTGGCGGAACGAGAGCGCGGCGTGCTCCTCGATGAGGACGAAGTCGCAGAGCAGGAGCAGCTCGCAGCCGCCGCCCAGCACGTCGCCCTGCACCGCGGCGATGATCGGCACCTCGCTCTCCTCGAACGCCGCGAGGCCCTCGAACATCGCGAGGATCTCGCCGCCCTCCGCGCCGCCCGCGGCGAGCGCGGAGAGCTCGCGGATGTCGCCGCCCGCCACGAAGACGTCGCTGCTCGTCGCGGCGATCACGATGCCGCGCACACGCGGGTCCGAGCCCGCGACGCGGACCGCCTCGCCGAGGCGCCTCGCGAAGGCGCTGTCGATGGCGTTCCTGCGCTCGGGGCGATCGATGGTGAGGACGACCGCATCGCCGGCCGCCTCGACCCCGAGGGTCACGAGACGGCCCTCCGCGCGCCCCTCCCGTTCGTGAGCACCGGGGGCTTCCTGCGGCTCGCGCCCGTTCCGTTCTCCACCGCGCGGCTGAACCGCCGCGGCACCGGCATGCGCTCGTCGTGGATCACGTCGGCGATCCGCGCCTCGAGCGTGCGGCGGCTGAGGCCGCGCTGCTCCTCGGCGTACCGCTCGGCGTAGCTGATGATCGCGCCCGCGACGTCGACGCCGCTCGCGCGCTCGACCCCCTCCAGCCCGGGCGAGCTGTTGATCTCGAGGATCTTGGGCCCGGAGCGCGCCTCGAGCATGTCGACGCCGGCGACCTCGAGGCCCATCGCCTTGGCGGCGCGGATCGCGACGCTCCGGTAGGAGCGCGGCAGCTTCACCCGGTCGCCCTTGCCGCCGCGGTGGAGGTTCGAGCGGAACTCGCCCGGCTTGGCGACCCGCCGCATCGACGCGACGACGCGGCCGCCGACGACGATGACGCGGATGTCGCGCCCCTTCGACTCGCGCACGTACTCCTGGAGCACGATGTCCTGGCCCATGGCCCAGAACGTCTCGAGCAGCGCGTGCACCGCGTGGGGCGTCTCGGCGAGCATGGTGCCGATGCCCTGGGTCCCCTGCTGGAGCTTCACGATCGCGGGGCAGCCGCCGACGAGCGAGAGCGCCGCCTCGACGCCGGCCGGGTTCCTGGCGCAGACGGTGGTCGGCACGTTGAGCTTGCGGCGCGTGAGCAGCTGGAGCGCGCGCAGCTTGTCCCGGCTCCTCGCGATCGAGACGGCGCCGTTCAGGACCGGGACGCCCATGAGATCGAACTGCCGGACGACGGCGAGGCCGTAGTTCGTGATGCTCGCGCCGATGCGCGGGATCACGATGTCGAAGCGGGGCACCGCCGAGCCACCGACGAGCAGCGACGGGCGACCGCTCGACACCACGATCTGGAAATCGAGCGGATCGATGACGCTGACGTCGTGACCGCGCGCGCGCCCCGCGAGCACGATCCGGCTCGTCGAATAGAGGGACGCGTTGCGCGACAGGACGAGGAATCGCATGTGGCCCGGAGGCTAGCAGAGCCCGCAGACTGCGTGGATGGGTGCGCGAGACGATTCATTTTTCGCTCTTCGTCGTTCGGCTCGTTCAGCGCGTTCAGCGCGTTCGGCGCGGTTCTTCGGACGCCCCCACCGCCCGCGCTGCCTCCCCCGCGTCGCGCACCGCGCCATCGGCCCTCATTTTCCATGCGGCTTCCATGCGGCCCCTTGCAGCTCCGTTCGATTTCGATGCGGCGGACCGGACGCGGGCGGAAGCGCGGGCGGTGGGCGGCGCTTGCGCTGAAAAATGTTTCGTGTACGAATTATTTCAGTCCGCCGGCGAGGAGGGGTTCGCGATGTGGCAGCCGTTCACGGAGGAACATCAGCAGTTCAGGAAGACGGTGCGGGCCTTCGCAGAGAAGGAGCTCGCTCCCCATGTGGAGGAGTGGGAGGCGTCGGAGTGCTTCCCCGGCTGGGTGTTCAAGCGCGCCGGCGAGCTCGGGATCCTCGGCGCGCACTTCCCGGAGGAGCACGGCGGCGCCGGGCTCGACTACTGGTTCTCGGCGGCCAAGGCCGAGGAGCTCGTGCGCTGCACGATGGCGGGGGTCTCGATGGGGCTGCTCGTGCAGAGCGACATGGCGACGCCGGTGATCAGCGACATCGGCACGAAGGAGCAGATCGACGAGTTCCTCAGGCCGGCGCTCGCGGGCGACAAAATCGCCGCGCTCGGCGTCTCGGAGCCGGCGGCCGGCAGCGACGTGGCCGGGATCCGGACGACCGCGCGCAAGGACGGCGACGACTACGTGCTGAACGGGCAGAAGACGTTCATCACGAACGGGACGCGCGCCGACTTCGTGACGCTGCTCGCCAAGACGTCGCCGGACAAGGGGGCCCACGGCTGCTCGTTCTTCCTCGTGCCGACGGCGCTGCCCGGCTTCAGCGTCGCGAAGAAGCTGAAGAAGATCGGCAACAAGTCCTCGGACACGGCGGAGCTCTTCCTGGAGGACGTGCGGGTGCCGCGGCGCTACCTGCTCGGCGAGCCGGACCAGGGCTTCGCGTACCTGATGCAGAACTTCCAGACCGAGCGGCTCGTCGCCGCGGTGGGCGCGATCGCGAGCTCGTTCATGACGCTCGACAACACGGTCGAGTACGGGCGCGAGCGGGTGGCGTTCGGCAAGCCGATCATCAAGCGCGAGTCGTGGCAGCACAAGTTCGTGGACCTGTACACGCGCTGCGAGGCGGGGCGCGCGTTCGCCTACAAGTGCGTCGACCACTACAACGACGAGCGGTACGTGCGGAAGGTGCCGATCAGCTTCGACACGGTGAAGCTCATCTCGATGGCGAAGATCCTGGCCGGCGACGTGGCGAACGACGTCGTGGACACCTGCCTGCAGTTCCACGGCGGCTGGGGCTACATCGAGGACTTCCCGATCGCGCGCGCCTGGCGCGATCAGCGGCTCCTGCGCATCGGCGGCGGGACGACCGAGACGATGAAGTACTACCTGGCGAAGCTGATGAACTTCTGAGGGCCGCCCGCGGGCGCCTCCACCGCGCGAACAGCGCGAACGGACGCTCACGGACGTAAAAAACGCGCCGGTCGAAAAAAAGTAGAGACAAGCCGAGCGAGAGGCTGTACATCTGCCGCTCCCAACGACCGGGGCTGTAGCTCAGCTGGGAGAGCGCATGACTGGCAGTCATGAGGTCAGGGGTTCGATCCCCCTCAGCTCCACCGATAGGACCGAAGGACTCCCGCGGGAGTCCGGCACGCCGCGCCTGCCTGCCGGCGTGCTCGCTCAGAACGCGCCGAGGTAGCGCGGCGGCAAGCCGACCCGCGGGTCGACGTGCAGGCTGGCCGCGTGCACGACCGCGCCGCTGCCCTCGCCGACGTCGAAGCGGTGGACGACGCCCCCTTCGGTCTCGGCGTCGGCGGCGAGGCACCGCCCGCAGGCCTCGGCGCAGCGCACCTCGCCGAGGGAGGACGGGAGCTCCTTCGAGCGCAGCAGGACCTCGGGCTCGCCGCGCGCCGGTCCGGAGCCGGCGAGCTCGACCGCCGTGAGGGTGTCGTCGACCGGGCCCCCCTCGCTGAGCGCGTCGCGGCCGAGCGTCGCGAGCAGGAGGCGGTCCTCGGAGGCGAACGCGACCGAGAAGCCGGGCGTCCCCGCGCCGAGCTCGGCGGCCGTCCAGCGCGCCTCCTCGACGAGGGCCCCCTCGCGGCGCGCGAGGACCACGAGGCCCGCCTCGCCGGCGTTCGACGTGGCGCCGCCGCCGAACGTCCCGGTGCACACCACCGCGAGCCGCGAGCCGCCCGCGGACACCGAAAGCCCCCCGCACCCGTGGAGCCCGTCGAGCACCGTGACCTCCCGGATCGCGTCGCTGCGCGTGTCGATCTCGACGAGGCGCGACTCGGCCGACGCGCTGAAGTCGAGCGAGGTCGCCACGAGGAGCACGTAGAGGCTGTCGTCGACAAGCACCGCGCGGCCCGGCCGGGGGTAGAACGCCGGATCCTCCCCGGCCAGGGCGGGCGCGAGGTCGATCCGGCCGACGATCGCGCGGGCGCCGGGGTCGACGACGAGCACGTCGCTGCCGCCGTCGATCGGCGCGGCGCCCGGGTCGAGGTTCGGCTCGTGGCGCGTGACGTACGCCTTCCCGGGCGAGACCTCGACGTAGTCCTGCGGGTTCGCGCGAAACGCGGTGGCGACGGCGAGCTGCCCCGGCACCTCGCCGCTCCGGACGTCGACCCACGTGAGCACGGACGCGGAGCGGTCGAGGAGCACAAGCCGATCCCCGCGGACCGGCGCCGTCGGGACGAGGACATCCCCCGAGAGCGGCGAGGCGAGGCCGGGCGAGCTCGATCCCGAGGAGACGATCGACGCGGAGAGCACCGCGCCGTCCCAGCTCACCAGGCTGACGTTCGTCGACAGGTAGTCGCTGCTGACCACGACGGCGCCGCGCCCGCACGGCCCCGCGACGACGTCCGTGCCGCCGGTGCTCGGCGGCGGCTCCGGCGCGTTGCACCCGAGCAGCGCGCACGCCGCCCCCGCGGCGAGGATCTTCAGGGAGGGAGCCCCGAGGGCCGCCCCCCGCCCCATGTCGAAGCGAGACGCCATCACCACCACACCTCCGTCGCCGCGTGAAAGCTCCGCCCGGGGAGCTCGTGGTTGAGCAGATCGAAGGTCCTCGCGGCGAGGACGTTCGTGATCGCGAAGCGCGCCGAGAGCCGCCGCCGGAGCGCGAGGATCGCGAGCTCCACGTCGGCCGTCGCCTGCTCCGGCAGCGGCCGGAGCCCCGCGGGATCGCCGACGCGCGAGGCGCGGTAGAAGAGCCGCGCCGAGAGCGAGGCGCGGTCGACGCCGAGCCGCGTGGGCTCCGCGTACACCTCCAGCGACGGCGCCGCCACGAGGCGCGACTGGAGCGGGATGAGGTCGTTCGCGATCGCGCGGCCCGGCGAGGTGTCCCTCGGATCGAGCGCGGTGAGCGCGAGGCCGGCGCGGAGGTGATCGAGCGCCGAGGCCGAAGCCGTGAGCTCCAGGCCGAGGACGCGCGCGCTCGCGACGTTGTACGGCCGCAGCACGCCGGCGAACGCGGGGCGGTGCGCGACGAGCCCCGAGGCGAAGCGCGAGAAGCCGAGGAGCTCGCAGGAGATCGCGGCGCGCGCGCGCGGCGCCGCCGCGGCGAGGCGCACCCCGAGCTCGGCCGAGACGCCGCGCTCGGGCGCGAGCTCCGGGTTGCCGACGACGATCGGGGAGCTGCCGTAGAGCTCGCCGAGCACGGGGACGCGCACGTAGCGGCCGAGGTTCCCGAAGAGCGAGACGCCGCCGCCCGCGAGGCGGAGCCGGGCGCCGAGGCGGCCGCTCGGCTCGAGCGCGAGGCGTGGACCGCCGGCGCCGCCGTGGCTCGTCCGGTGGAGCTCCACGGCGCCGAGCGCGTAGCCCTCGAGCGCCGGGCCCTTCGCGTAGCGCAGGCTCACCGAGGCGCGGGACGTCGCGCGCGACGCGCGGAGCGGCGCCCCGCCCGCGCGATCGAGCGCGAGGAGCTCGCGCTCGTGGGCCGCCGAGGCCGAGAGGGAGAGGTCGTCGGCCGGGCGGTAGCGGAAGGCGGCCTGCCCGGCGCCGCGCGCGCCGGCGCTGGCGACGAGCGGCGACAGCAGGCCGAGCTCGCCCCGCGGCTCGCGGACGACCTGGCTCGAGACGATCGCCGAGCTCGTGAGCTCGAGGCGGCACCGGTCGAGGCCGCCCTCCGGCGGGCGGGCGCACGGGGCGACCGCGGTGATCGCGCCGAGCCAGCGCTGCACGTGGGTCCGCGCCGCCCGCGCCGGCGTCTCCGAGAGGCCGGTCGCGCCCTGGTCGCGCGCGAAGCCGTTGCCGATCGCCGTGACGCTGCCGCCCCCGGGCAGCTCGTAGCGGCCGATGCTCCAGAGGTCGTAGGCGTCGGCGTCGGCGTTCGGCCTGGGCAGCGCCCGCCCCAGCCGGCTGTCCGTGACGAGGTAGTCGTTGTCGGCGGCGCGCCGGCCGACCGCGACCACGGCGCCCGCGCGCTCGTCGCCGAGGCCCACCGACGCCCACGCGGCGCGCTCGCCGAAGCTGCCCGCGCCGAGCCCCACGGAGGCCCGGGGCGCGCGCGGCAGCGACGGCTCGAAGAAGATGGCGCCGCCGATCCCGAGGCGATCGGCGTGCTCGGGCGCGTTGCCCCGGTAGACCTCGACGCGCTGGATCATCCAGAGCGGGATCCTCGAGAGATCGGCGGTGCCGGTCACGTCGTCGTTGAGCCGGACGCCCGCGAGGTACACCGGCGTCTCGGCGCTGCTCGCGCCCCGGATGGACGCGGTCGCGAGGTCCGACGCGGCGCCTGTCCGGGAGACCTGCAGGCCGGGGACGCGGCTCAGCACCGCGGACGCCGCGGCGCCCGGCGCGCGCAGCTCATCGCCGCGGATCACGTGGGACGCCGCGGTCGGATCCCGCGCGGCCGAGGTCGACGCGCGCTGCCCCTCGACGCGCACCTCGAGCGCCCGGCCGCGCGGCCGGGCCGGCGCAGCCGCGGCGGCTCCGCCCTCGTCTCCTGCTCCGCGCGCGCCGCCGCCTCCCGTGCCCTCCGTGTCGCCCGCGCCCGCCTCCTCACCCCGCGCGCGCGGGGTGAGGCTGGCGACGGCCAGGAGCGCCGCGCAGGCGAGCGCCCCGGGACGCCTCACGGACACAGCGCGTGGACGATGCCCACCGCGTCGAGGTCGAAGACGTCGGGCGTGCCGGCGCGATCGGTGATCCGCACGAAGCGGGCGAGCGGGACCCCGATCTCGGCCAGATCGAACGGGTCGCCGCCCGCCGACGACGGGTCGAGCGGGTCGACGTCGTTCTCGTCGGGGTTGGCGTGCACGGGGTGCCACCCGGCGCAGCCGTCGTGGGGATAGCGATCCGCGGCGCAGGGGAACGCCGACCATGCGGCGCCGTCCTCGCTCACCTCGACCGTGGCGAGCTCGGCGAACACGCTCGCGGCGTCGCCACCGCCGCGCTCGAAGGCGTTCTCGAACACAAGGAAATCGGCCCCGGGCCCGTCGATGATCGCGTTGCCCTCGAACGCCAGCACGATCGACCCGCCGTCTCCGAGCGAGAGCACATCCAGCGAGCCGCCGCAGCAGCCGCCGCCCTTCGGCGGACCGAGGACGATGTCCGGAAGCCGGTCCTGGCCGAACCCCTGCGCTGCCCCGAGGCAGGCCGACACAACGCTCGTCGCGAACCGCGCGCCCGGACCGTCGCACGACGCCGCGCCCGCTCCGGGAGCGCCGCCGTACCCGCCGGAGAGGCAGGAGCCGCCCCCGCCCGCAGCGGCGGCGGGCTCGCCGGAGCCGTCGTCCGGGGGCGCGTCGACGCCGCCGCACCCGGACAGGACGCCGGCGGAGGAGCAGAGGCAGACGAAGAGGGCGCGCAGCGACATCCTGAACCTGTTCGAGCGAGCTCGCGCCGCGGCGTCTCCGCGCCGGCGGTGACCGGCTTGTCCCGTTCCGGGGAGGGTCTCCCTCTCCCCGCTTCCCGCGCGGGACCTTCTTCGGCCGGATGGGCCGCTATCACGGGCTGCCGGGACGGTCAACGCGCTTCCCCGGCCTCCCGCGGGAGAGTAGAAAACCCGAAACATGGACCTCTCGCCTCCCTGGGTGTTCCCGGAGCTCGACGCGAGCGCGCTCGCTGCGGCGCGCGCGCGGCAGGACACGCTGACCAAGCCGCGCGGCAGCCTCGGAGCGCTCGAGGATCTCGCCGTCGCGCTCGCCGGCATCCAGGGCGGGATGCCCGCGAGCCGGCCTGCGGCGGCGGTGCTGTTCGCCGCCGATCACCCCGTCACCCGGCACGGCGTGTCGGCGTACCCGGCCGAGGTCACCGCGGCGATGGTGGCGAATTTCGTGCGCGGCGGCGCCGCCGCCAGCGTGCTCTGCCGGCACCTCGGGGTCGAGCTGCGGGTCGTGGACGTCGGCGTCGCCCACCCGTACGAGCGCGTCGGCGTGGATGTCGGCGGCGCCGGCGCGCGGCTGCGGCGCGACCCGGTCGCCGACGATCCCATCGGCGATCTTCGGGTCGAGGACGCGCTCTCGGAGGCCGTCTACGAGCGCGCGCTCCGCGCCGGCGCCGCCGAGATCGACGCGCTCGGGGGCGACACGCGCGTCGTCCTGCTCGGCGAGATGGGCATCGGCAACACCACGGCGGCCTCCGCCATGGCGGCGCTGCTCCTCGGGCTCGCCCCGGAGGACCTCGTCGGGGCGGGCACGGGCGTCGGGGGCGACGCGCTGGCGCGCAAGATCGAGGTCGTGCGCGACGCGACGCGGCGGGTTCAGGGCGCCCCGGGCGCCGAGCGCCCCGATCCGCACCGCATCGTGCGGGCGGTCGGCGGCAAGGAGATCGCCGCGCTCGTGGGCGCCATGGCGCGGGCGATCGAGCGGCGGATGGCGGTGCTCGTCGACGGCTTCATCGTCTCGGCGGCGGCGCTCGCGCTCGTCCGGATGGAACCCCAGGCGCGGGCGGGCATGCTCTTCGCGCACCGCTCGGCCGAGCGCGGCCACGCCCACGTCCTCGCGGCGCTCGACGCCCGCCCCTTGCTGGATCTCGGCATGCGGCTGGGCGAGGCGAGCGCCGCCCTGGCCGCGCTGCCCCTCCTCGACGCCGCGTGCGCCCTCCACGCCGGCATGGCGACGTTCGCGAGCGCGAGCGTGCCCGACCGCGCGCCGCCCGGGACTCCATGACGATGCCGCCGGTCCTGCGCGGCGCCCGGGCGGCGACGACCTTCCTCACGCGCGTTCCGGTCGGCGGCTTCCCGTATGCCGAGGCGGACTGGCGCTGGGCCTCGGCCTGGTTTCCGTTCGTGGGTGCCGTCCTCGGCGCCGTCCAGGCCGTGGTGTGGCTGCTCGTCGACGGGGGCGGCGCGCTCGTCGCGGCCAGCGTCGTCGTGGCGCTGGGCCTGCTCCTCACCGGCGCCTTCCACGAGGACGGCCTCGCGGACACGGCCGACGCGCTCGGCGGCGGCTTCGATCGCGCGCGCGTGTTCGAGATCCTCAAGGACAGCCGCATCGGCTCGTTCGGCGCCGCGGCGCTGATCGTGGTCCTCGTGCTGCGCATCGCCCTGCTCGCGCGGCTCGACGCCGCGGCGCCGGTCGCGCTCGTGTTGACGCAGTGCCTCTCGCGCACCCCGCCGATCTGGTTGATGCTCGCGCTGCCCTACGTGACCCAGGGCGGCTCGCGCAGCCGTCCGGTCGCGCGGGCGGCGCTCCCGCAGGCGCTCCTCGGCTCGCTCTGGCCGGCGCTCGCGCTCGCCGGCGCGCACGCCGCCGGCGCCGTCTCGGCGGCCGAGGCGGCGGCCATGCTCGGCGCGGCCGCCGCCGCCGCCGCGGTCTGCGGCCTCCGCTTCCGCGCCCGCGTCGGCGGCCTCACCGGCGACTTCCTGGGCGCGACGCAGCAGATCGCCGAGTGCGCCGCGCTGCTCGCCCTCGCGCTCGCGCGGGGCGGATGAGCCGCGGGCGCGCCGGTATGGCTCCCCTCCCCTTCGGCCTCATCGCGTTCCGCCACGCCCCCGTCCCGCTCTCCGGCGTCTGCTACGGCCGCCTCGACGTCGCCGCGGAGCTCTCCCCCGACGGCGCCGCGACCGCGATCGCGCGCGCGCTCGGCGACCTCGGCCTCCGCCCCGGCGTGGTCTGGTCGTCGCCGCTCTCCCGCTGCGCGCTCCCCGCGGCCGAGCTCGCGGCGCGCCTCGGGGCGCCGCACGCGGTCGACGAGCGCCTCGTCGAGATCGCCTATGGCGCCTGGGAGGGGCGCGCCTGGTCGGACATCGAGCGCGACGACCCGGTCGCGTATGCCGCGTGGCTCGACGGCTGGGAGCGCGCCGGGCCGCCGGGGGGCGAGTCGGCGCTCGAGGTCGAGGCCCGGGTGCGGTCGTTCTGGTGCGCGCTCTCTCCGGCGTGCGGGGCGTCCCCGCACCTCCTGGTCGCGCATGCGGGCGTGCTGCGGGCGCTCCGCGTCGTCGCCTGCGGCGCGTCCTGGATCGAGGCGATGAGCGCGCCTGCTCTTCACCTCACGGCCGAGCGCTTCCCTCTTCCGGCGTCCGCCGTTTCGCTGGCATGACGTCTCCGAAACGCTTGGCCTTCCTTCTCCCCCGGCGCCGTCCTCGCCCGCGAGCAAGGGCCCACCGGCTCGCTGCGGGCGTCTTTTCTCTCACCGGAGGAGCGTGACCATCGCCTCCGCGACGCCGGCAGCGGACGCCGGGTTCTGCCCCGTCACGAGCCGATCGCTCACGACCACCTGCTTCTGCCATTTCGGCGCGCCGACGAAGCGCCCGCCGCGCTCGACCAGGCGGTCTTCGAGCAGGAACGGCACCACGCGATCGAGCGTAACTGCGCGCTCCTCCTCGTTCGTGAAGCCATTCACCTGCTTGCCGGCGACGAGGTAAGCGCCGTCCGAGAGCCGCACGTTCACCAGCGCGGCCGGCCCGTGGCACACCGCGCCCACGACGCCGCCGGCCTCGTAGATCTGCGCCGTGGCCTGCGCGAAGGCGGCGTCGTCCGGCAGATCCCACATTGCCCCGTGCCCGCCGGCGAAGAAGATGGCCGCATAACGCGAGGGCACGACCGCGCTCGCCGCCGCGCTCGCGTGCAGCCGGCGCGTCAGCTCGGCGTCGTCGAGGAAGGCCGCGCTGACCGGATCGGCACCCTCGACACCGTCGAGCGGAACCCGCCCGCCGCGCACCGAGGCGAATTCGATTGCAAACCCCGCCTTCGTGAACACCGCATACGGATGCGCGATCTCCGGCAGATAGGCCCCCGTGCTCGCGCCGGTATCGCCCTTGCGGTCGTGGCTGGTCATCGCCAGCAAAACAGTCTTCGTCATGGTGCTCTCCTCACGTCTGGATGGATCGATGGTGGCGCCGGCCTCGTCCTCGGAAGGCGCCGCAGGCGCCCTGCACGCCGCGACGAGCCCCACGGCCAGCAGCCATACGGGAAGGGTGCGACCGGCAACCGGCCGCCCGGGTTCGGGGATCGACATGCCCCTCCAGATAAGGCCCCCCGCTCGCCCCCGGTAGACGACTCCGCGGCGAAGCATTTGTACTATCGTGTTGAACCATGGCGGCACCGAGCCTCGCAGGCACCCTCCCCAACCTCGAAGCCTTCTGCCGCACGTACGAGACGGGGAGCTTCACCGGCGCCGCCCGCGCCCTCTCCGTCACCCCCCAGGCCACAAGCCGCAGCGTCGCGCGCCTCGAGCGCGCCCTCGGCGTCACCCTCTTCCGCCGCACCACCCGCAGCCTCGCCCCGACCGAGGCCGCGCGCCGCTATTACGACCTCTGCACCCAGGCCCTCGCCCTCCTCTCCACCGGCGAGCGCGAGCTCTCCAGCGGCCACACAGCGGTCGAGGGCCGCGTCCGCATCAGCGTCCCCACCACCTACGGCCACCACCGCCTGCTCCCTTCTCTCGGCGCCTTCCGCGAGCGCCACCCCGGCATCCGCGTCGACGTCAACGTCTCCAACCAGAACATCGATTTCGTCCGCGATGGCTACGACCTCGCCATCCGCATGGGCACCATCGACGACAAGACCCTCGTCGCCCGCAAGCTCGGCGACTTCGCGCTCGGCGTCTACGCCAGCCGCCCCTACCTCGCCCGCCCCCGCCCCCCGCGCCCCCCCGGAGGGCGGCCCCCGCCCCCCGGCGGGGCGGGGGGGAGGGCCCGCGCCGGGCCCCCCCGGCCCGGGG
>JAICEP010000094.1 GCA_025924095.1 Sorangium sp. | reverse complement strand
GCCCCAGCCGGCGGGCCACCATGCCCACGAGGCGCGCGCAGGCGATGATCAGGAAGGCCTGGATGAGGAAGCGGGTCAGCGGGGTGTGAATCAGGCTCTCCATGGGAGCGCTCCCTCCTCGTAAGTGTTAAGTTATCGCTTATCAGCGGCCCTTCTCGGCTGTCAAGAACCAAGACGCACAGCGTCAAACCGCCGGGGCGCGCCGGCGAAGACGCGCCGCCCGGCGCGTCAAGCGTGCCGCGCGGACGGCCGGTCGAGCCTCTCTCGAGCTGTTCGGCGCCGGGCGCCTCTCGCCGGCGGCCGGGCGGGGTGGGGCAGCGCCCTGGCGTGGGCGGCGGCCGCGCTCACCAGTCGGTCGGCATGTAGTCTTTGAGGAACTGGCCGTAGAGGTGCTGGCCGCTCAGGAGCCCGGAGAAGATGGGGTCGCAGATGCGGGCGGCGCCGTCGACGATGTCGAGCGGCGGGTGGAAGCCGTGCTCCTCCAGCTTGCGGGCGGCGAGCGTCGCGGGGTCCTCGTCCGTGACCCACCCGGTATCGACGCTGTTCATGAAGATGCCGTCCTTCGCGTAGTCGGGCGCGGAGGTGCGCGTCATCATGTTGAGCGCGGCTTTCGCCATGTTGGTGTGAGGGTGCCTGTCCGTCTTGTAACGACGGTAGAACTGCCCCTCCATCGCGGAGACGTTGACGATGTGCCTGTCGAACGTCGGGTGTCGCAGCATGAGCGGCTTCAGCCGGGAATTCAGCACGAAGGGGGCGACCGCGTTGACGAGCTGGACCTCGAGCAGTTCGACGGTCGGGACCTCGGCGAGGGTCAGCCGCCAGCTGTTCATCGTGCGGAGATCGACCTGCTGGAGGTCCGCGTCGTAACGGCCTCTGGGGAAGAGCACGCCGTCGAGCGGCTCGTCGCCGGGGCCGGGGATCTGGGAGAGCAGCGCCGGCTCGCGGAGGCCGGCGGCGGGGTCGCCGCCGGCGACGAGGGGGAGCTCGCCGCGCTCGCGGAGCGCGTCGTAAGCCCGGAGCGACGGCTGCGCGACCTCCGGGAGGGCGTGGACGGGCGCGGTCTCGCCCTCGATGAGGTGACCGTAGAAGCCCGGCGGGCGCCGGACGGTCTGGCAGGCGTTGTTGATGATGAAATCGAGCCGGTCGAGCGTGTGGAGGAGGTGCCGCGTGAAGCGCTCGACGCTCGGCGTGTGGCGGAGATCGAGGCCGTAGATCGAGAGCCGCGAGGCCCAGCCGTCGAAGTCGCGCTCGGACGCGAAGCGGCGGGCGGCGTCGTGCGGGAAGCGGGTCGTGACGATCACCCGCGCGCCGGCGCGGAGCAGCAGGATCGCCGCCTGATAGCCGATCTTGACGCGGGCGCCGGTGACCAGCGCGACGCGGCCGTCGAGCGGGGCCGTCTGGCTGCGCTTGCGGTAGTTGAAGTCGCCGCAGGGGCCGCACATCGCATCGTAGAAGAAGTGCAGCTTGCGGAACTCGACCTTGCAGACATAGCACTTGCGCGGCTTCGCGAGCTCCGGCGCGCCGCGCTCGCCCGGCGGCGCGGGCTCCTCCGCGGGGGGCAGCTCCTGCGCGAGGGGCGGCGGCAGCGCGGGGGCGGCGGGCGCGGGGGGCATGGCCAGCGACGGGGCGTCCGGCGTGCGGAACACGGGCTCACGGCGGGCGGCGCGGATGCCGACCGCGTCGAGGAGCGCGGTGTCCGCGGACCGCTGAGCGCGCCGCTCGCTCTTGCGGAACGCCCTGGCGAGCTCGCGCTGCTCGGCGCGCTCGGGGCGCGAGACGCGGCCGGCGGCGAGGAGGAGCCGGCGGCGGTCCTCCGCGCTGATCGAGGCGAGCTGCGCGCGGTCGTCGACAAGGGACTCGAGCACCCGCAGGCAGGCGTCGAGATCGGCAGCGGTGAACGGCCCGCCTGCGCCGGCGGCTTCGCTCTCGGAGCTCATCGAAGCGGCGGTGCATAGCATGCGGGCGCGCAGGCGCGAACCGGCGGCCGAGCGGCCACGGGGGACCGCACCGGCGAGAGCCCGGGCGTGCGGAGGGTCAGCGCTGGTAAGGGCAGGGCTCGCCGCCCTCGCCGGCCTCGACGGGAGCGCCCGTCGCGGCGTCGACGATGAGCGTGGTCGGGAACTCCTGGCCGCCCGGTCCCCGCGACGCCTCGGCGACCGAGAGGGAGAGGGCGCTGCCGGAGCGCTTGAACGCTCCCTTGCGCTGGACGATGCCCGACCAGACGCACGCCACCTTCGGTGGACAGGGCGAGACGCGATCCTCTGCGGTGAAGCTGCCGCCCTTCGCGAAGGCGAGCACGCGCTCGTATTTGCGGGGGCCGCACGCCGCGGACCTCCACGTGCCGAGCAGCGGGTCGTCGCCGCCGGGCCCCGGGGCCGCGGTCGGCGCCGTCGTGGTCGGCGCCTGCGTCGTCGGTCCTTGCGCAGTCGGCGCCTGCGTCGTCGGTCCTTGCGCGGTCGGCGCCTGCGTCGTCGGCGGCTCGGAGGGCTCCGCGGGCGAGGCCGGTGGATGCGGCTCGGGCGCCGGCTCTCGCGGGCTGTTGACGGTGCACGCAGCGAGCGACGTGAGCAGCGCGGCGAGGGGAAGGATGACCGTTCGCATCATGGCCGCTCATCCCATGGAGGCTCAACCCTCGCAAGCCGGCGACGTGACCTGCACATGACGCCGGAAGCGTGACGAGCCCCGGCGAGGCGCGCGCTCCCCCCCTTGCTCGCGCTACCCCAGCAGCGCGAGCAGGTCGTCCCGCGTCAGCGAGACCGCCCTGTCCGCCTCGCCCAGCGCGGCGCCCGCGATCGCGCGCTTCCGATCCTGCAGCGCGAGGATCCCCTCCTCCACCGTGTCCTTCGCGACGAGCCGGTGGACCAGCACAGGGCGGTGCTGCCCGATGCGGTGGGCCCGATCGGCCGCCTGATCCTCGACCGCCGGGTTCCACCAGGGATCGAGCAGGAAGACGTGATCCGCCGCGGTCAGGTTCAGGCCGGTGCCGCCCGCCTTGAGCGAGATGAGCATCACCGGCGGGCCGCCCGCCGACTGGAACGCGTTGACCACCCCGGCGCGGTCGCGCGTCGAGCCGTCCAGGCGGTTCCACGGGATCCCGGCCTCGGTGAGGTGCGGCTCGACGAGGTCGAGCAGCGAGGTCCACTGCGAGAAGACGAGCGCCTTGTGGCCGCCCGCCACGCACTCCTCCAGCGCCGCGAGCAGCCGCATCACCTTGGAGGAAGGCGCGCTCCGCAACGCCGCCGCCGCCGCCGCGTCGGCGGGGCCGGCGCTCGACCCCGGGATCAGCGCCGGGTGGCAGGCCGCCTGGCGCAGGCGGAGCAGCGCCTCCAGCGCCGCCATGACGCTCGCCCCCTGCGCGAGCCGCTCCACCACGTCCTTGCGCGTCGCCGCGCGCACCGCCTCGTAGAGCTCGCGCTCGGGCTCCTCGAGCTCGCAGTAGAGCACCATCTCCGAGCGCGGCGGCAGCTCGGGCGCCACCTCGCGCTTCATCCGCCGCAGCACGAAGGGGCGGATCTTCTGCCGCAGCTCTGCCGCCGCGCCGGCCGCGCCCTCGGCGATCGGCCGGCCGTAGCGCTCCTGGAAGGCGCCGCGCCCGCCGAGCAGGCCGCGGTTCGTGAAGTGGAGCAGGCTCCAGAGCTCCTCGAGCCGGTTCTCGACCGGCGTGCCGCTCAGCGCCACGCGCAGCTCGGCGCGGAGCGCGAACGCCGCCCGCGCCGCCTGGCTGTCGGGGTTCTTGATCGCCTGCGCCTCGTCCAGCACCACGATGTCCCACGCCTGCGCCGCGAGCAGCTCGACGTCGTTGCGGAGCACGGCGTACGTCGTCAGCGTGACGTCGGCCGCGGGATCGAGCGCGCGCCGCGCGCCGTGGTAGATCGCGAACCGGAGGCCGGGGCGGAACCGCCGGATCTCGTCGGCCCAGTTGTGCACGACGCTGCGCGGGCACACGACGAGCGTCCGACCGCGCACCGCGCAGAGCGTCTGCAGCGTCTTGCCGAGCCCCATGTCGTCGGCGAGCACCGCCCCGAGGCCGGCGTCGCGCAGGAACGACAGCCAGTCGACGCCGCGGCGCTGGTAGGGGCGCAGCGTCGCGGTCAGGTCGGCCGGCAGCGGCGCCTCCGGGAGCGACGCGAAACCGTCGAGCAGCGGCATCAGCTTGTCGAAGCCGGACGGGCGCGGGTACTCGATCTCGTCGCACAGGGCGGCCAGCGCCGGGAGCGCCGCCGGCGGCACCTCCTTGTCGTCGCGCCGCGCCGCGAGCAGGTCGGCGACGCGCGCGCCGTACTTCTCGAGCCACGCCGCGGGCAGCGGCGCCCACCCGCCGCCGAGCAGCGGCACGAGCGGCAGGCCGTCCTGCCACGCCCGGATCACGGCCGCGGCGTCCGCGCGCTTCGGTGGCGCGCCGGCGGCATCGCCCTCCTCGCGCCCCGTCGAGAGCTCGAACTCGACGTCGAAGGCGCGGTCGTCGACGACGAAGCGCGGCACGAGCTCGGCCTTGCCGAAGAGCTCGCCGCGCGCCTCGGCGAAGGCGCGGGCGTCCCACGCCTCGAGGCGGGAGGCGAAGCGGATCGCCTCGGCGCCGTCGAAGTCGACCCGGCGGCCCGGGATGAGGTGCAGCTCGTCGCGCAGCCGGATGAGCAGCACGCGCTCCGCGGCCTCGTCGCGGACGGGCACGGGGCCGGACAGGTGCACGAGCCGGCCGTGCTCGATGCGCGCCTCGGGCGGGTCGCCGTACACGAGGCTGGGCACGACCGACAGCGTGTGATCCTTCTGGCTGAGCTCGAGGAGGATCCGCGGGCGGGAGGCGCCGCCCGCGCGGGGCAGGCGCTGGCTCTGGACGGTGATCGGGACGCGCTTGGTCAGCTCCGGCAGGACCTCGGTCACGAGCTTGCCGAGGTCGCCCCGCGAGAAGACGCGCCGGAGCGGCAGCCGATCGAGCTTCGGGCCGGTGAGGTCCATCTCCCGGAGCAGGTGCAGCGTGCCTCCGCACCGGACGACGCCCGACGCGATCACCTCGCCGATGCGCGGGTCCCGCTCCACGACGAGCGCCACGCCGTCGTCGTGATCGCGCACCGTCGCGCGGGGGCCGATCGCCTCGCTGGAGATGCGGACGGGCGCGCCGTCGAGCTCCACGTCGGCGACGCCGGCCAGCGCGGCAAAGAGCTCGGGCTGGCGATCCGAGGGGAAGTAGCCGTGCTGCTTGGTGCCCACGAGCCGATCGACCGCGAGGTCCTCGTGCGTCGGATAGAGCTCGGGCAACCTCGGCCCCGGCCGCTCGGCCCCCACCGGCGCCCTGACGGCGCGCCCGGCGAGGCTGGCGAGCGAGATCCGGAGCGGCTCCTCGGCGCCGTTCGCGTGGACGATCATCCGCTCGAGGGCGAGCACGAGGCCCTTGCGCCGGAGCCGGTACCGCAGCCGCGCCGCCGGAGAGGGCACGGCCGCGGCGCCGCCCTGCGCGGCCGGCTGGCCGGGCGCGGCCGGCTGGCCGGGCGCGGCTGGCTGGCCTTGCGCCGCCGGCTGGCCCTGCGCCGCCGGCTGGCCCTGCGCCGCCGGTTGCGCGAGCGCGATGACCGCCGCGGCGGCGTGGGCGCAGGGGTCGACCTTCCCGCCGCAGTCGCACGTCCACTCGGCGTCCGCGGGGTAGAGGGTGACGGTGGGCGCGACGGGCTGGCCGGCGGCCTTGACGCGGACCACGACGGAATCGCCGCGGTCCTCCCGGCCGAAGGCGGCGCCCTCGCGGGCGAGCTTCACGCCCTGGGACCAGAGGCCCGGAAGACAGGCTTTTCTGATGGCTTCGAGAAGACCCTGCACAGCGACTCCAGACGCCGACGACCTGCCCCGGTGGAACGCGCGCACGCGCTCGCCGGGGACCGGCGCCACTTCTTGAGAATGTACACAGGAAGACGGAGAGGACGGGAAGAGGCTCGGGCGTCTTTTTCCGCCGCCTCGTCTTCCAGATTCCAGGAGCTTGCCCTGCGAGGGCGGGGCGCTGCTGTAGCAGGAATTCGCACGGCGCGTGGCTTGACGCGACGGGCTCTACCGGCGCGTCAGGTGCTCGCGGTAGCGCGTCGTGAGCTCCATCCAGCGCAGGGTGAGGATCGGCTCGCGCTCTAGCCGGTCCTGCCAGCTGCGATCGACGGCCTTCCACAGGTCCCGGTCCGCGATGCCGTGGCGCAGCAGCGCCCGATCGAACGACGATGCCAGCCCGACCGACGACTCGGCGCAGAGGGCCGCGTACTGCTGCAGGCTGAGCGAGGGCAGCGCGCTCCGCTTGCCGGGCACGTCCTGCTCCGAGGCCGGCTCGCGGGCCGCGAGGCCCGACGGCGCGGGCGCGGCCGGCGCCGTGCTGGCCGTGCCGGGCTCGCCGGGCGACCGCCGGAGGGTGACCCCCGACCCCGCGTTGCCGCCGTCGAGCTCGATCAGCTCGGTCTCGTTCGGGGGCTTGATCGAGGGCAGCGGCATGGCCCGCGGCACCGCGACGGGCTCGGCGGCCTCGCCCTCCGAGGGGTAGCCCTTCCCGTTCGACAGGGGGACGATTGCGGACAGCGGCGGCGAGGCCGCGCGCCTCGGGGGCACGGACGACTCGCCCCCCCGGGCGCCCCGCCGCGAGCCGGGGCGCTCGCCGTCGGGCGCCGCGAACGACAGCACCGGGCCGGCGTCGGTGATCTCCATCTGCAGGACGATCTCGCCGTCCTTTCCGCGGACGATCAGCCGATCGCCCGCCACGGCCGCCTCCATCTCGTAGCACCGACCGGACGAGAGCAGGACGGTCGCGGACGGGACCGGCGCGCCGCACGCCGCCCCCCGCGAGCCGATTTCTTCCTGAGGACGGGGCGCCGCCTGATGCAGCGCGGGCTCGGTATCCGGTGGATCCCCACTCATCAGGATGCAGAGCCTAACGCAGCAAGCGCGCGCTCCGCGAGCGCTTTCAGCCGCCGCCCGGCAGCGCTCGGACGCTAGGCAACGAGGGGGAGCGCGGCTCTCCGCCTGGGAACCGGAAGGCGCGGCGCACCGCGTGCCGGCCACCAACGACGTCGTTGCGCGTGTTTGCGCGTGTTTGCGCGTGTTTGAGCGTGGTTGTGCGAGGTCGCGCGCGGCCGCTGAGAGCTTACGTGATGCGGTGAACCTTCATTTCACAAAACGCGTCGCTGCGCCCAGCCACCCCGCGCAGCTGACAAAAACTGCCCATCTTCACGAACACGTAGAATTCGCCAGCCGGTTCCGTAATGCGTCCCGCAGCGTCATTCCTCGCATTACCCGGACCGATTTCGCCTGGAACCTCCGGATCTGTAGTAAGTCGAGGGCTGCGAGCTTCGCCCCAGAAGGAGGTCTCATGAAGAGGACCGATCTCGCGCTTGCGCTGCTGTTCACCGCGTGCCTCGTAGGTTGCGAGATGCTCGGCGGCACGACTCACCAGACGTGCGCGGAACAATGCAGAACGGCGCTCGACCCCGACGCGTGCATAGTGAAATGCGGCACGTGCGCCGGCCTGTGTGTCAACCCGGCTCCAGAGGGCTTCGACGGCCCTGCGTTGCTCTGGGTGGGCAGGACGGTGGATGAGCCACAGTGCCCTGCCAACGCCCCGAGCACGGTGTACGTGGGACACAAGAGCCCTGATATCCCCTTCGCGTGCCACCCATGTCGGTGCAGCGAGCCAGCGTGTGCCCTGTCCGACGGCCTCAGGACGGCCGCCTCGCTGAGGTGCGATGGAGCGGAGCTGGGGCAGCAGGACGCCCGGGACATCCTGAGCGGCACCTGCGTGGTGCCCAGCGAGGCTCTGGCGAGCGATCGCAAGTCGCTCCTGCTGGGCTCGCCCCGGATGAGCTCGTGCGAGCCCAGCATCGAGCCCCCTCCGGTGCCGCTCCTCGTCTCGCAGTGGTATCGCTCCGGAAAAGCCTGCTCGGGCACCCTCCCGGAAGATACCTGCATCTCGCCGAAGACGTGCGTTCCGGCCGCGGAGGAGGAGCAGCAGCAGAACTTCTCGCAGTGCATCATGCATCTCGGCGAGGGCGAGGTGACCTGCCCGCAGGACTATCCGGAGAATGTCGTCCTCTACAACAGCCTGAGAGACGAGCGCCGCTGCACGCCGTGCGCGTGCGGCCCCCCCGAGGGTGGCGCGTGCTCTCTGATACTCCTTTCCTTCCGGGACGAGGCGTGCAGCGAGGTGCTCACCGCCGGCGTGGCGTCGAGCAAGGACGCGGGCTGCCTCACGCCGGTCCCCGGGGTCCAGCCCAAGAGCATGAAGGCGGTCTGGCACGTCAACAACCCCGGCCGCTGCGAGCCGCGAGGCGGGGAGGTGGACGGCGAGATCATCCTCACCGGTCCGAGCACGTTTTGCTGCCAGACACGTCCGGACGAGAACAAGTGACGGCTGACCCCCTCGCCAAGGACGCGTCGTCGGTGCCGCCCTGGGCGCGACCCGGGCTCTCCCTGAACCAGGGTCGGGCACAACCAGACCCGATGGCACGGTGAGAAGATCCTGAGTGCGGGGTTCGACTGACCTGACAAAAATTCTCTCGATAGAGAGAAATAAACAAACCAGAACGCAATGGGTCACCGAGCGATCCGACACGCGCACAAAAGCCTTTACGTGCGCTCCAAAGTCAGTATCTACAGGATCACAACGTGGGAGCGGCGACGTCGGCCCGCCTCCGCCACGCGGCAGAGGTGCACTGTCCCACGGGCGCCGGAGACGTTAGGGAGGGGGGGCACATGTCGGGGTGGTGCGGCCGGATGGGAGGCAGCGGGGTGCTTCGGGTCGAGGTGTTCCCTCCGCGCGATGCGGCACAGATCCCGCCCTAGCCGGGACGCCGATGCTACGCGCCGGTTGCGCCGCCATGGTCGCTGTCTTCCTGGCAACGACCCCGGTGCATGCCGATACGCCTCGGTCTGAATCGCGACGGGAGACGCAGGAGGGAGACGACATGTTGCGAGGCGAGATCTCCGCGTCGCCGCTGCTCGCGGTGGGCCTCCTGCCCGCGCTCGCCGGAGGCGCCTCATTCGCCACGACGTTCCGCTGGCCCAGCCTGTCGATCGCCGTCGAGGCGCGCATGTTCACCGCCCTGACGGATGCCTTTGCGGACGGCGTCGTGGTCCACGCGAGCCTGGCGATGCCGACGCTCGATATCTGCGGCCATCGCGGGATCCTGTCGGTGTGCGCCGTCTTCGATGCCGGCGAGCTGCAGATCACGAGCGACCCCGGCGTCGGCATTCAGGCACGAAAGCCCTGGGTCAGCTCGATCGGGCTGCGGGCCGCCGGGGACTGGCGCTTCTCCGAGCAGCTGTCGTTGCGCGGGTTCGCCGAGCTGCACACGAACCACAGCCGCCCGTCGCTCTGGGTGAACGGCAGAGAGGTATGGCGGGTCCCACCGCTCTCCGGGGTGATCGGGTTGGGGCTCGTGCTCCCCGTGGACGCCTTCTAGCGGAGACACCCTGGTCGCTCCTCGATGGGGCGCGGCCGATTCGTCGTCGGCACTGGACTGAACGAACGGTCACCACCCGCGATGAGCACCATGTCAGCAGCTTCATCAAGAAACACCGGGGCCAGGGCGGCGACGCCGGGGCGACCGAGGGGCCGGGGGCCCGCGTGGCTCGTCGCGGCGGCCGCGGTCCTGCTCGCGCCCTGGAGCGCCGGCGCCGCGCCGCCCCGCGCCGCGGTGCAGCTCGAGTACCGGCGCGCGCCGGGGACCGAGCGCTGTCCGGACGAGGGGCTCTTGCGCGAGGAGATGGCCAGGCAGCTCGGCTACGACCCGGTGGAGCCCGAGGCGGCTTTGCAGGCCAAGGCGCTTGTTTTTCGCGGGCCGGGCAGGGAGGTGCACGCCGCCATGGAGCTCCACGACGCCGAGGGCTCCATCACGTGGTCGCGGCACCTTGTCGCCTACAACGACGACTGCAGGGAGCTTGTCATGAACATGGCGCTCTCGCTCCGGGTCGCGCTCGATCCGAGCCTGAACGTGCAGCCCGCGCCCGCCCCGCTCCCCGAGCCCGCGCGTCCGGCCGAGGCTGCGGCCAGCGCGCCCGTGCAGCCCGCGTGGCCCAGGATCAGCGTCGGCCTCGCCGGCGTCGTGGTGTTCGGGAACCTGCCGGACACGACCGCCGGGACGGCGCTCCACGTCGCGCTCCGCTATCCGTCCTTCTCGCTCGGCCTCGAAGGCAACGTCCATTGGCCCAGCACGGCCCAGGTCGACGGGGACAAGCTCGTCTCGACCTGGATCGCGGCGGCGAACGCGATCCCGTGCTCCCAGATCCGTCGCCTCTTCGCCTGCGCCTTCGTGTCGATCGGGGTCGTGAAGAGCTCCGGCATCCACATCGAGCTCGTCAACACGCCGTCGCTCTGGCTCGCCACGGGGCCGCGCGTCGGCGTCGAGATGCCGCTCTCCGATCGGATCAGCGTGCAGCTCTATGGCGATCTCGTGCTCCGTCTCACGGAGCTCCGCATCGAGAGCCTGTCAAAGGTCCTCTGGACCCCGCGGGCGCCCGGCGGGCTCGTCGGTCTCCGGGTGGACGTGAATCTGAGCCCGCGGCGCGATGCGCCCGCGCGGCGCGTTCCCCCTGCTCGGGGCACGGGGGCGCCGCATTGACCAGCTTCGCGACGGCGACGTCGCCGCGCTCGAGGGGGAAAAGAAATGGGGTCACCGTCACGCAAGAGCACGTCCGTGGAGCCTTCCCACGCCATCATGCTGAACATCGCCGAGGAACATTTCTCGTTCATCGCCCGCTACCTCGCCCGCCTCGGGGTGCGCGCGCAGGACATCGAGGATGTCGCCCAGGAGGTGCTCGCCGGCGCCTACCGCGCGCTGCCGCGGTTCGATGCGAGCCGGGGCAGCGTGCGGTCCTGGCTCATGGGGATCGCGACCCACCAGGCGTCGAATCATTTCCGGCGGGCTCACCGCCGTCGCGAGCGTCTCCGACCGTTCGACGATCTCGCGGAGCTGCCCGACGCCACCCCCGACTCCGAGCAGCGCGCCATCGCGAGGGACCGGCGCTGCGTGCTCGACCAGCTGCTCGAGGAGCTGCCGATGGAGCGCCGCTGCGTGTTCGTCGCCCACGAGCTCGAGGAGATCGATATGGCCGAGATCGCCCAGCAGCTCTCGATTCCCCTGAGCACCGCGTGGAGCCGGCACCGGCTCGCCTGGGTCGACCTCGAGGCGGCGAGGCGTCGCTGGCAGGCGCGTCATCGCGGCCGCGGGCTCGCGCTCATCCCCTTCAGCGCCGGCGCGCTCGTCCAGGAGGCGCGCGCGGGTCGCGAGGTCGCGCGCTCGCTGCTCGCGCGGATCTACCGCGCAGCGCGCCGCGCGCTCTCGCCGCAGCGGCTCGCCGGCGGCTCGGCCTCGCGCTCCGGCGCGGCCGGCGCGCTCCACGCCGCCGCGGCCGTCGCGGTCCCGCTGGCCGCCGCCGCCGCGGTCGTCGCGATCGCGCTCGGCGCGCTGCGCGCCGCCTCGTCCCCGGCCTCCGCCGGCGAGCGCGCCGCGACCGCCCCCACCCTGGCCGCCATCGCGGCGCCGCAGGCGCAGTCCGCCGCTGTCGCGCCGCAGGCCTCCGCGCCGCCGCCGTCCGCGGGCGCCGCGCCGCCACCGCCCGGCGCAGCTGCCGCGGCGGACGCTTCACGGGACCGCGGAAGCGCGGGCGCCCCGGGCGCTGTCGTCGGGCTCTCGCCAGCGAGCAGCGCAGCGCTCGCCGGCAGGAAGGCCGCGATCCGTCCGGCCGGCGGCGCTGCCGTGCCCGCCGCGAGGCGGGCCGTTGCGTCGAGCGACGAGGAGATCGCCGCGGAGCGCGCCCTCATCGACGGCGCGATCACGGCGTTCTCGAAGGGCCGTTACGCCGAGGCGAACCGCCACCTCATCGAGCACCGGCGGCGTTTCCCTGCGGGCCGCCTCACCGCCGAGAGGAACGCGGCGCTGCGCGCGCTCCGCGCCAGAGCCACAGCCGTTTCAACCTCGCCGGCGCTCTAGCGCGATGCTCCGACGAGAATGAATTGAACCGCCAAGCCGCCAGGCCGCCGAGAAAAGAGATCTCCGGGTCGTCCTGCCGTCCTCGGCGCCATGCCGATTCCCTTCCTCCTGTCCGCCATTCCACATGCGGCCCGGCGCTTCCCGAGCTGCCGAGCTGTGCTCTCCCGTCCATGGCGCTTCGGGGTGCGCACAGGAGATCATTTTTGAGAGGAGGATGGCTTTTTTTGAGATAGGGGATCGGGTCCTCCTAATTAAGCGAGCATGGGACAATTGAACCACACGCTCGCTCCGTCGATGCCGCTGGACAGACAGCGCGCCTTTGTCCGGCTCTTTCGGGGGAAGACCTACGACTCCGTATGGAACTGGCTCAAGCGGCTCGGGGTCCCACGCCGCGACCGGCGCGACATCCTCCAGGATGTCTTCCTCGCCGGATACCAGAGCTTCCCCACCTACGATCCGCTCCGCGCGCGGCCGGAGAGGTGGCTCAACAGGATCACGGTCCACGTGGCCGCCCACTACCGCGACCGGGCACACCACCGGCGCGAGGAGCTCTCCTCCGGCCGGGCCCCGCGGCGCGTCGCCGACGAGCGCCCGAACGCCGAGGAGCAGATCGACGCGGAGCAGACGCGTTCGCTCATCCTGTCGCGGCTCGGGTCGCTGCAGACGGAAGAGCAGCGGATCCTCATCGAGCACGACATCGAGGGCGTGCCGATGGCGACGGTCGCCGAGCAGCACGGGATTCCGCTGTCGACGGCGTACAAGTGGCGCACGCGCGCGATCGCCTCGCTGCGCGCGCTGATCGAGGAGCCCCGCGCCGAGCACAAGCGAAAGCGGCCGCCGCGACCGGCGGGGAGCGACGCCGGGGAGCCCGCCCCGCGGCCGGCGAAGGCCGCACGGCCGGCGAAGACCGCGCGACGGGGGACGGCCGAGCGAGCCGCCCGCGCGACCGCCGCCGGCACGACGCAGCCGTCGGTTCCCTGCCGCATTCCCCCGCGCAGCGCCCTGCTCCCCCGGCGGTCGGACGCCGAGCAGGCGCACCCGCCCGCGAGCGCATGAGCCGCGAAGACCGCCGGCGCCGCCGGAGGCGCGCCCGCGCCGGCCCGCAACCGCGCGCCCCGGACGCCCCTGCCGCGCTCGAGCACCCGCGAGACAAATCTTCAAGCCGATCGGAATTGTTCGGTGCCGATCAGTCCCGGTCAGCACCGGCCGGCACCGAATTGATCGGAACGGACCGGAGCCGATCCGGACCGAGAAAGCGCTTCCGTCCCACGCGTGGGTAGTCGGGGCATATCGCATCGCGCTATGCTGGAACCTCAACGATGTACTACTCGACCGACGACCTTCGTATTGCAGGGCTCAGGCCCCTGATCCCCCCCGCGATCCTCATCGAAGAGATCCCCGTCAGCCCCGCCGCTTCCGAGACGGTGGCGTTCACGCGCAGGGCCGCCGAGCGCGTGATCTCGGGCGAGGACGACCGGATCATCGTGGTGGTGGGCCCTTGCTCCATCCATGACCCCAAGGCCGCCCTGGAGTACGCGGCGCGGCTCCGCGAGGCGCGCGACCGGCTGAGCGACGACCTTGTCGTGATCATGCGCGTGTACTTCGAGAAGCCGCGCACCACGGTCGGCTGGAAGGGGCTGATCAACGACCCCGACCTCGACGGGAGCTTCTCGATCAACAAGGGGCTCCGCGTCGCCCGAGGGCTGCTCCGCGACATCGCCGAGCTCGGCCTCGCGAGCGCGACCGAGTTCCTTGACACGATCTCGCCGCAGTTCATCGCCGATTTCATCTCCTGGGGCGCGATCGGCGCGCGCACGACGGAGAGCCAGGTCCACCGCGAGCTCGCCTCCGGCCTCTCCTGCCCCGTGGGCTTCAAGAACAGCACGGAGGGCGACGTCCAGATCGCGGTCGACGCCGTGCGGGCCGCGCGCGAGGCGCACCATTTCCTGTCCGTCACGAAGCAGGGCATCTCGGCGATCGTGGCGACGCGCGGCAACCCGGCGTGCCACGTGATCCTGCGCGGCTCGCAGCGCGGGCCCAACTACGCGCCCGAGCACGTCCGCGAGGCGGCCGAACGCCTGACCAAGGCGGGCCTGCCGCACCGGCTGATGGTCGACTGCAGCCACGGCAACAGCCAGAAGGACCCGGCCCGCCAGCGGATCGTGGCCGAGAGCCTGGCCGACCAGCTGCGCTCCGGCTCGCGCGACCTCCTCGGCGTCATGATCGAGAGCCACCTCGTCGGCGGCCGGCAGGACCTCGCGCCGGGCAAGCTCCCCACCTACGGCCAGAGCATCACCGACGCCTGCCTCGGCTGGGACGATTCGGTCAAGCTGCTCGAGGGGCTGGCGTCGGCCGTGGCCGAGAAGCGCAAGCACCAGAGATAGCGTTTTCGGCATAATCGGGCGCGTCATGCCAGAGCGCCCGCAACTACTCGCGCACCTCGAGCCCCTCGGCGACGCGACGCGATTCGCGGTCCAGATGCACGCGCTCATCCCGAGGTGCGCGCTGCTCGAGAACTTCTCGACGGCGGAGGTGCAGCTTCTCGCGCAGTTCATGCACGTGTACCGTGCCGAGCCCGCCGCCGAGATCATCCGCGAGGGCGACGGCGGCGACTTCATGCTCATGATCCTCGAGGGCCGGGTCGAGGTGCACAAGCGCGACCGCTGGAACACGCAGCAGCT
>JAICEP010000093.1 GCA_025924095.1 Sorangium sp. | reverse complement strand
GTCCGTGAGCGGGTCACCGCCAGCGTGGTCCTGCAGCGCCGGGGGCTCCAGGAGGCGATCCGGTTCGCGCGGGAGGTGGAGGCGCTCGAGGCGCTCACCGCGCTCCAGCACCCGGGCATCGTGCGCTACACCGCGCACGGCGCGACCGAGACCGGGCAGCCCTACCTCGCCATGGAGTGGCTCGCCGGCGAGACGCTGACCGAGCGCCTCGCCCGCAAGCCGCTCACGCTCGCCGAGAGCGTCGCGCTCGCCACGAGCATCGCCTCCACGCTCGGCGTCATCCACCGCGCCGGCATCGTCCACCGCGACCTCAAGCCGAGCAACCTGCTCCTCGTGGGCGGCGCCATCGAGGGGGTCACCCTCCTCGACTTCGGCGTGGTGCGCCTCGGCGCCATCGACCGGCACCTCACCATGCCGGGCACGATGCTCGGCACCCCGGGCTACATGGCGCCGGAGCAGGCCCGCAGCGAGCCGAACATCGACGCCCGCGCCGACGTCTTCTCGCTCGGCTGCGTGCTCTTCAAGTGCCTCACCGGGCGCTCGGCGTTCCAGGGCACCGACGGGCTCTCGGTCCTCATCAAGGTCATCCTCGAGGACCCGCCGCGGCTCCGGGAGCTCCGCGGCGACATCCCCGAGGCGCTCGACGATCTCGTCGCGCGCATGCTCGCGAAGCCGCCGAAGGACCGGCCCCGCGACGGCGACGCGGTGGTGGCCGAGCTCCTCGCGCTCGACGACCTCGGCCCGGACGTCGTGAGCAGCCGCCCCTCGAACACCGTGCGCGGGGGCGAGATCACCACGAACGAGCGCAAGATGATGTGCCTCGTGCTCGCGCGCGACGCGACCGGCGACGCCGAGGCGACGCGCTCCCAGGAAGAGGACCTGGAGCGCAGCAAGGCGCTCATCGCCGTCGCCGAGCGCTACCAGGGCGAGCTCGAGATCCTGGAGTCCCGCTCCCCGCTCATCGTGCTCTCCACCGGCGGGGCGCCGACCGACCTCGCCGCCCAGGCCGCGCGCTGCGCGCTCGCGCTGAACGCGCTGCTCGGCTGCGTGCCCGTCGCGCTCGTCACCGGCCGCGCCGAGATCTCCGCGCGGCTGCCGGTCGGCGAGCTCATCGACCGCGCCGTCCACCTCCTGCCGGCCGCCCACGCCCCGGTCGGCGCGGACGCCGTCCGACTGGACGAGGTGACCGCGGGGCTGCTCGGCTCCCGGTTCGACGTCACCCGCGACAGGGGCGCCCTCCGCGTGCACGGCGAGCGCGAGGCGCTCGCGACGACGCCGCCCCTGCTCGGCAAGCCGACGCCGTGCGTCGGGCGCGACCGCGAGCTCGCCCTCCTCGAGGCCGCGTTCTCCCACTGCGTCGAGGAGTCGACGCCGAGCGCCGTGCTCGTGACCGCGGCCGCGGGCGCCGGCAAATCCCGCCTCCGCACCGAGCTGCTCCGGCGCCTCCGCGACCGCGGCGAGGAGATCGAGGTGTGGATCGGGCGCGGCGACCCCATGAGCGCCGGGTCGGCCTTCGCCCTGCTCGCCCCGGCGCTGCGGCGCGCGATCGGCCTGTTCGACGGCGAGCCGATCGAGGCGCGGCAGCACAAGATCCGCGCGCGCGTCGAGCGGTACGGCCGGGGCGACTCCGGGCGCACCGCGGCGTTCCTCGGGGAGCTCATGGGCGTGCCGTTCCCCGACGGCGACAGCGTGCAGCTCATGGCGGCGCGGCGCAGCCCCGTGCTGATGAGCGACCAGATCCGCCTCGCGTGGGAGGAGCTGCTCCGGGCCGAGTGCTCGGCGAGGCCGGTGCTGCTCGTGCTCGAGGACCTGCACTGGGGCGACCTGCCGAGCGTGATGCTCGTCGACTCGGCGCTCCGCAACCTCGGCGATCAGCGGCTGATGGTGCTCGCGCTCGGCCGGCCCGAGGTGCGCGAGCTGTTCCCGAAGCTCTGGGCGGGGCGCGGCGTGCACGAGGTGCAGCTCTCGGGGCTGCCGCGCCGCGCGAGCGAGCGGCTCGTGCGCCAGGTGCTCGGCGACGACGTGGCGCCGGAGCTCCTCGCGATGATCGTCGACCGCGCCGACGGCAACGCGTTCTACCTGGAGGAGCAGCTCCGCGCGGTCGCCGACGGCAAGGGCGCCGACCTGCCCGAGACGGTGCTGGCGATGGTGCAGGCGCGCATCGAGGCGCTCGACGTCGAGGCGCGGCGCGCGCTGCGGGCGGCGAGCATCTTCGGGCAGACGTTCTGGCAGGGCGGCGTCTCGGCGCTCGTGGGCGGGGCGCAGGTGGCGTCGAAGCTTGTCGAGCTGGAGCAGCGCGAGGTCATCGCCAGGCGCGGCGAGGGCAGCCTCCCCGGCGAGGTCGAGTACAGCTTCCAGCACGCGATCGTCCGGGAGGCGGCCTACGGGATGCTGACCGAGGGCGACCGGCGGCTCGGGCACCGGCTGGCGGGCGAGTGGCTCTCGCGCGCGGGCGCGGCGGACGCGATGGCGCTCGGCGAGCACTTCGAGCGCGGCGGCGAGCTCTCGCGGGCCGCGGCCGCCTACTGCCGCGCGGCCGAGCAGGCGCTGCGGGCGCAGGACCTCGCGGCCGCGATCGAGCGCGCCGAGCGCGGGGTCGCGTGCGGCCCGACGGCGCAGACGCTGGGGGCGCTGCGCCTCGTGGAGGCCGAGGCGCACGTCTGGCGCGGGGAGCTCGCGCTCGCGGAGCAGCGCGGGACGGAGGCGGTGGACCGGCTGCCGGCCGGCGCGGCGCCGTGGTTCTCGGCGATCAAGCAGGTGGCGGTCGCGGCGGGCAAGCTGGGCGGCTTCGAGCGGGTGGAGCGCTGGATGGGCGCGGCGCAGGCCGCCGAGGCGGAGGCGGAGGGCGCGCTCGTGGCGAAGCACATGTGCCTCGGCGAGGGCGCGCTGCTGCTCGTGTTCGGGGGGCGCTACGCGTTCGCGGACGCGCTGATCGAGGCGATCGAGGGCGACGGGACCGACCTCGCGGAGCGGGAAGCCGAGGTGGTGGCGCGGCTGCACGAGGCGCGGTCGATCCGGGCGCTCGTGAACGGCGATCCCGGCGCCTGCCTCGCGGGGCTGTCGGCGGCGCTCGCGGCGTTCGAGCGGGCGGGCGATCGCGGCAACGCCTGCGCGGTCCGCATGAACGTGGGCTACATGCACGCGGAGCTCGGGGATTTCGCGGGCGCGGAGGAGGGGCTGCGCAGCGCGCTGGCGGGCGCCGAGCGGATGGGGCTGCACGAGCTCGTGGCGGCGACGCTGAGCAACCTGGGGCACGTCCTCGGTTACCGGGGGCGCATCGAGGAGGCGCAGCGGATCGAGCGGGAGGCGATCGCGCTGTCGCAGCGGCTCGGGGATCCGCGCCAGGAGGGGAGCGCGCGGACGTACCTCGCGCGGATCGCGCTGCTCGCCCGGGATTTCGAGGGGGCGGAGCGCGAGGCGACGACGGCGGCGGAGATCCTGCAGAGCGCGCCGCCGCTGCGCGCGGCGGCGGTGGCGGCGCGGGCGCGGGCGCTCCTCGGGCTGGGGAGGTTCGACGAGGGGCTGTCGGCGGCGGGGGAGGCGTTCTCGATGCTGGCGGCGATCGGGGCGATCGAGGAGGGGGAGTCCGCGGTGCGGCTCGTCTATGCCGAGGCGCTGGCGGCGAACGGGATGGAGGCGGACTGCGCGGCGGTGATCGCGGCGGCGCGGGAGAGGCTGCTGGAGCGGGCGGGGAAGATCAGCGATCCGGTGTGGAGGGAGAGGTTCCTCACGGTGCCGGATAACCAGAAGACGCTCGCGATGGCGGAGCGGTGGGGAAGGTAGGGAAGGGGAGAAGGGGTGCGAGGGCGAGCTCGCGCACGAGCCGAAAGGCGGGGACGGGGGCGGCGGGGTGAGGCGGGGGCTCAGTCTTCGCGGGCGGCGGGCGGGAGGCCGGCGTTCTTGCGGAGGGTGGCGATCAGGGCGTCCATCGCCTCGCGGTAGCGCTTCTGGGCCGCGGCGAGGCGCTCCTCCATCGTCTCGTCGATCTGCTTCACCTGCGTCGCGGACGAGTCGAGCATCGCCTTGCTGCGCCCGAGGTCCTCGATGCGCGCGTCCGACGCCTTCTTCTCCGCGTCGGTGCGATCGCCCGAGGACTGGAACGCGCGCTCCGCCGCCACGGCCTCGTCGATCGACGCCTTGATCGCCTCGATCTCCTCGAGCATCCGGCGGAGCCGGAGCTTGTGCTCGACCATGTCGATGTGAACGGTGTAGCTCGCGAAGCTCACGGCATCGGCCTGCCTCTCGAGCGTCGCGGCGTTCTCCTTGCCGAGCGAGGCGCGGTGACGGTCGATGCGGCGGTGCGCCTCGTTGCGGTCGCGGACGTACTTCTCGAGCTGGCGCGCGACGCCCTCCTCGAGCGCGTGGGCGGTGGCGCCGGTGACGTCGGCGTCGCACCCCTTCTGCTTGACGACGTACTGCGCGGCGCCGCTCACCTTGCGGTTGAGCTCGTCCTTGTTGTCGTCGAAGAACGCCATGGCGCCGTTCACGGCGCGCACGCGCTCCACGTAGTCGTAGCTCCGGCCCGCCGCGTCGGCCTGCTCGATGACGTCGACGACCACCTTCCAGTCCGGCTCCTTGAGCTCATCCGGGTAGCCCGCGAGCTGGTCGGTGGCGCGCTTCGCGAGGTCCTCGCGCTCGCTGAACGACGTGGCCGTGGCCTGGAGCTCGGCCGGGTAGCGCTCGGCGTAGCCGCTCTGCGGGGCCGACGAGGCGATCTCGGGCTCCGGCTTGGGGGCGCTGCAACCGAGCGCGAAGAGGTGGCCGGCCAGAAAGAGCGCGCCGGCGGCGAGGCGGGGTCGGTTCATGGGAGCAGCGCTATAACCCAACTCCGACCCCGCCGGGCGCAGTCCCCGCATCCTACATCCGCGCCGCGCGGCACACGGAGAACGCAAGGCGCGCTGCGCTGAACGGCGCCGGAATCGCTTCCCTTTTGGTCGTGCCCTTGGCATCGTCGCGGCCCGTTCTGCGCGCTGGGAGGTGCTCCGGGCGCGCGAGGACGGTTGCTTGATCTCGGCATTTCGAGCGCCGGAGCCGGTCACGGCGGCGCCGATCACCTTCGCGAGAGGACGTGCGGCATGGGAGCTTTGAAGGACAAGGTCGTCATCGTCACAGGCGCGAGCTCGGGCATCGGCCGGGAGACGGCCGCCGCGCTCGCCGCCGAGGGCGCGAAGGTCGTCGCGAGCGCGCGGCGCGAGGCGCAGGGGCGCGAGCTCGTCGCCGCCGTCAAGGACCGCGGCGGGGAGATCACCTGGGTCACCGCCGACATGCGGGTGGAGAGCGACGTCAAGGCGCTCGTGGACGCCGCGGTCTCCACCTACGGCCGCCTCGACGGCAGCTTCAACAACGCCGGGGCCGGCTATCTGGTGCCGTTCATCGAGATGAGCAACGAGGATTACGACCAGTTCATGGACACGAACCTCCGCGGCGCCTTCTGGTGCATGAAGTACCAGCTCAAGGCCATGCTCGCGGGGGGCGGGGGCTCCATCGTCAACTGCGCCTCGGTGGCCGCGTCGCGCTCCTTCCCCGGGCTGTCGGTCTACGCCGCGTCCAAGGGCGGCCTCGTCGCGCTCTCGCGCACCGTCGCGGTCGAGCACGCGCAGAAGGGCATCCGCGTCAACACGGTGAGCCCCGGCGTCGTCGAGTCCGAGATGGCCACGGCGGGCTGGCGCCTCGACGATCCCCAGGGCCGCGCCTTCGCCGCGTCGCTCCACGCCATGAACCGCGTCGGCAAGCCGGGGGAGGTGGCCGCGGCGGTCGTGTTCCTCCTCAGCGACAAGGCCTCGTTCATCACGGGCCAGGACCTCATCGTCGACGGTGGCCTCGTCGCGGCCGCGTGGCCCGCGGGCTACGCGGGCGGGGGCTGAGCCGCGCTCCGGGTGCAGGCTGAGCCGCGCTCCACGGCGCGGCCGGTGCGCGCACCGCCGCGGAGCCTGCCCGCCCATCCCGGTGCGCCTGACCGCCCGCGGCGCTCGATTTCTTCCGATCCCGGGTTCCTGCGCCTCCAGCACACCATACTGCGGCCATGCGTCAGCCTGAACCTGAAGCGGCGCCGCTCCGGGGGGCGGGCGACGGCCGGCGGCCGGCGGCCTCCGCGCCGGCGCTTGTGCGCGCGCTCCGCCACCGGAACTACAAGCTGTTCTTCTCGGGGCAGCTCGTCTCGCTGGTCGGCACCTGGATGCAGTCGGTCGCGCAGTCGTGGCTCGTCTACCGCCTCACGGGCTCGTCGCTGCTGCTCGGCACCGTCGGGTTCGCCACGCAGATCCCCGTCTTCCTGCTCGCCCCCATCGGCGGCGCCGTGGCCGACCGGCGGAGCCGCCACCGCATCCTCATCGCGACGCAATCGGCCGCGATGGTGCTCGCCCTCGGGCTCGCCGCGCTCACCCTGAGCGGGCGCGTCGAGGTCGCGCACATCCTCGGGTTCAGCGTGCTCCTCGGCGTCGTGAACGCCTTCGACATCCCCACGCGGCAGGCGTTCGTCGTCGAGATGGTCGGCAGGGAGGACCTCGCCAACGCCATCGCCCTGAACTCCTCGATGTTCAACGGCGCCCGGATCATCGGCCCGGCCGTGGCCGGCATCCTGGTCGGCGCGATCGGCGAGGCGTGGTGCTTCCTCGCGAACGGGCTGAGCTTCCTCGCCGTCATCGCGAGCCTCCTCGCGATGCGCGTGCCGCCCCGGCCGGCCGCCGTCCGGCGCGGCTCGGCGCTCGCCGAGACGGCCGAGGGCTTCCGGTTCGTGGCGCGCACCGGGGCGGTCCGCGCGCTCCTCGTGCTGCTCGGGGTCGTGAGCGTCACCGCGATGCCGTACGCGGTGCTGATGCCGATCTTCGCCGACCGGATCCTCGGCGGCGGTGCGCGGGGGCTCGGCATCCTGATGGGCGCGTCGGGCATCGGCGCGCTGCTCGGCGCGCTCGTCCTCGCCGGGCGCAGGCGGCTCCGGGGCCTCGGCCACTGGGTCGCCGCGGCGTGCGCGGGGTTCGGGGTGGCGCTCGGGCTGTTCGCGCTGTCGCGGTCGTTCTGGCTGTCGGCGCTGCTGCTCGTGCCCGTCGGCTTCTCGATGATGGTGCAGATGGCGGGGTCGAACACGCTCGTGCAGGCGATGGTGCCGGACGCGCTCCGCGGCCGCGTCATGGCGGTCTACGCGATGATGTTCATGGGGATGGCCCCGCTCGGCGCGCTGCTCGCCGGCTGGCTCGCGGACCGGATCGGCGCGCCCGCGACCGTGGCCTCCGGCGGCGCCTGCTGCGTCGTGGCCGCGGCGGTGTTCGCGACGAGGCTCCCCCGGCTGCGGCAGCAGGCGCGGGAGCTCATCATCGCCCAGCAGATGGCCGCCGGGACGCCTGCGGAGCAGCTCACCCAGCCGGTCCCGGTGGAGGGATCCCCCGGAGAGCAGCGGTCGGCGCGGCCGGCGTGAGCGGGCGGAGCCGGCGTGCGCCGGCACCTCGCGTGCACGCAGCGATTCGAAGCGCGCGTGTGTGCAGGGGATGCACGGCGCACGTCGAGCGAGGGAGGGGAATCATGGGGCGCGATGAGAAGGAGCGGCCCGAGCCGCAGGCGCAGGGGAAGGGGCGTATCGACGAGGTCGATCAGTCGAAGGGGATCTTCCGGCTCGACGGGCCGCACCCGAAGGACGCCGAGCTCCGCGCGCCGGGCACGCTCGGCGGCGGTCCTTACGAGGAGTCCGGTCGCGGCGGCCCGGCCGGCTCGCTCGAGCCGCGGGACCCCAGCATCGCGGCCGAGGCCGCGGCGGCGCTGCCGGAGGAGCAGGGGGCGCAGGGCGACGACGCGCCCGACGAGACGCGGCCGGTGGCGGGCGCGCTGCCGCAGCACGAGGAGCGGAGCGCGGAGGAGCGCAGGGCCGCCGGGCAGGGGTAGCAGGGCGCGGCGGCGGGGGAGCGCGGATAGGGGTCAAATTTGAACATGAAGGCGGGAGGGCGGGAAGAAAAGCCCCATGAACTTCCAGCCTTCATGTGAACTCTCTCTGGGCAAAATTGACCACTGACCTCCATCAGGTCGAGCCGGGGGCGGCCGCGCCGGCGCGGAGCGCGCTCACCGAGGGGCCGCGGCGCTCGCGACGCCCAAGGCGACGTATTTGCTGAGGGTGCCGAGCACGCCCATCTTGGCGCGGAAGTTCTTCATGAGCCGGTCGGGCAAGACCAGCTCGTCGAACAGGAAGCCGCCGAGCGCCGACAGCGCGCCCGTGAGCGGGCTGCTGCGCCGCCCCGCCGCGTCGAGCGCCTTCTCGTAGCCGATACCCCACACGAGCAGGCCCCCGGCGAGCACCGCGACCCCGGCCGGCGTGACGACCGGGTCGAACCGGTCGCTCGCGCGGCGCCCCCCGAGCCCGACCGCCGTTGCCATGGCGTTCATGGAGGCCCAGGGCGACCCGCGCTTGAGGGTGGAGGCTGCCATCATCGTGCACATCGTCGCTGCCGTCAGCACGGCGCCGGTCCGCAGCCCGCGCGTGACGATCTCGCCCATCCGGGTCCCCTGCTGAGGGCGCTGCGCTGCTGCGCCAGGCGACGCCTCGGGCGGCAGGGCCGTCGACTCGGGCGGCAGCGCGCTCGCCGGGGCAGGCGAGGTCACCGCCTCGGTCGGCATGGCCGCCGCCTCGGGCGGCAAAGCGCTCGCCTCGGGCGGCAGGGCCGTCGCCTGGAGCGGTGAAGACACCCCCTCGGAAGGGGGGATCAGCGCCTCGGACTGGTCTGCCTCCGTGCCCCCCTGGCGGCCGACATGGAGATAGTCCTCGCGGCCGTCGTGGTACGTATAGGGGACCGGCTTGGGGCCCTGGTGCTCCGGCTCCGGCGTTCCTGCGGCGCGTTCCGGGTTCATTCGATTATCCATCTCACACCTTTCGACGATTCTGCGGAAACCTAGGATCGAAGGCATGTGCCAACTCCGTGCCAGCTCCGTGTTGGCTGGTCGACGTCGCCGGGACATCGCCCCAGGAGCGGTCGACCCGGGCTCCCGCGCTCCCGCGGACGCAAGCCGGTCGCCCCGCTGACCCGGCCTATCCGCCCCGCTCCGCACGCGCCCGTGGTTTGACCCTCGCATGGCGCTCTGCCCAGGAGGACCCCATGAGCACAGCCCGCCCGCTCGAGAACGACACTCCCACCAGGACATTTCGCGCTGTGAAGACGGCCGGCGTGCTCTTCGGCATGGGCGCCGGTGGGCTGATCGACGGCATCCTGTTCCATCAGCTCCTGCAGTGGCACCACCTGATCTGCTTCAGCTGCCATCCGGGCGCCACGATCGAGGATGTGAGGAGAAACATCTTCGCAGACGGCTTGTTCAGCGTTGTCGCATTCGGTCTCACCGTGGCAGGAGTCAGCAAGCTCTGGAGCGCGCTGCGCGCGGGCGGAGATCCGCTGCCCGGGCGGATCTTCCCGGGCGCCGCCGCCGTGGGCTGGGGGGTGTTCAACCTTGTCGAGGGGGTGATCGATCATCACCTCCTCCAGATTCACCACGTCCGTCCAGGGCCCGGTCAGCTGGGTTGGGACCTGGCCTTCCTCGCGTCCGGGGCCCTGCTCGTGCTCGGCGGCCTGCGCCTGATGCGCGAGGCGCCGCCTCCCGCCGCCGCGCCGGCTCGCCTGTCAGCGCGATGAGGGGGAGCGGCGGGGCGAGCGCCGGGCCGAATCGTCTGGCCGATCAGGCCGGGCCCCTCTCGCCCTCGCCCCAGGCCATCTGGACGAGGCGGTGCAGCAGGGACAGCGAGGGCGGCTGCGAGCCCGCCTCGAGCGACGGAAACGCGCACGTCAGCTGGACCGCGGCGAACGGCGCCCTCCTGGCGATGAGCAGCTCGCAGTGGCCGCCGAACACCGCCGGGTTCCGGGGTGAAGCCGGGGGGGCGAGCGAGAGCCCCTCGGGGAGCTCCGCGAGCGCCCGCTGCAGGTCGTCGAGCTCTTCGGGCGCGAGGCGCCGCTCGCGCGGCCCGGCCGTGCCGCCCCCGCCCGGGTGAAGCAGCGCGTGCCCGCCGGCCTGCGAGCGGAACGGGCCGTCCGAGGACGGCGACAGCGAGAGCTCGACCTTGACCCAACGGCGCCCTCCGCCGGCCGGCGCGATGCCTACGAGGACGAGGAGCCAGTCCGGCGCCGGCCGGCGCGTCATCGCGCGCCCTGCCCAGCGCCGCAGCGCCTGGGGCCCCGCCCAGGGCGAGAGCCCGGCGTGCCACGAGCGGAACGCGAGCTCCTCGCGGTATGCCGCGCCCGGGAGCCACGCCCTGGCCACCCCGAGCGACTCCCACACCGCGAGCCCCGCCGCGAGCGCCGGGCCCACGCTGATGCACTGGACCAGCCCGGGAATGCACGCGGCGGCCGCGACGAGCACGGCGCCGCTCGCCGCGGTCGACGCCACAAGCTGGACCGCCCCGAGCCCGAGCTCCCACGGATGGCTGCCCTGGCACAGCTGCCGCAGCTCGGCGGTGCTCAGCTCGCTCGGGTCGCGCACGTCGCAGGCCGCTCTGGTCATATCCCTTGTCGCCGCCCCGGGCTCGGCCCGGAGCCGAGCTCTGCCATCCTACCGCGATCCGGCGGCGCGCGCCGTCAATCTGCGTCGCTGCCGGGCACGGCGATGGCGATGGCGCCGACCCTGGCGTTCGTCGCGCGCAGGTAGTCGCCGGGAGCGAGGAGGATCTGGGTGCCGCGCACGCCGGCCGAGATGGAGACGACGTCGAAGAGCTCGATGGTCTCATCCGCATAGACGGGATAGGCCTTCTTCGCGCCGAGCGCCGTGACCCCGCCGCGCACATACCCCGTGAGCGGCTGGACTTCCTTGAGAGGCACGGTGTCGACCTTCCGGTCCCCCGTGAGCCGCGCCATCGCCTTCAGGTCGAGCTGGGCGTTGCCCGGCACCACCGCGAGACAGACGCCGTGGCGGTCGCCGCGCGCCACGAGCGTCTTCCACACCTGCTCCGGCGGCAGGCCGATCTTCCTGGCCACCGTGCCTGCGGTCAGGTCGCCCGGATCGACCTCGTAGGCGCGCAGCTCGTACTGGATGCCGAGGCTGTCGAGGATGCGCGCCGCGTTGGTCTTCGTGGTCATGGGCCGCGCCATGCTATACGCGCCGGTGAGGGCGTCGACGGCCTTCTCCCTCGAGACCACGGGGCTCGCTCGGTTCGGACCACTTTCGTTGGGTCGCGGAGCCGTGCCCGTCGGTGAGCCTGCCGGTGCCCGCGCCGCGCGCGGGGGCCGGTCAGCGCGGGCGGCGGTCGTGGAAGAGGAGCATCTCGAGGGTGCCGGCCTCGCGGAGCCAGGGCTGGTCGTGGGGGCCCGGCAGGACGCGGAGCGTGTGGGGGATCGAGCGCTTCGCGAGCTGCGCGGCGAGGGCGGCGTTCGCGTCGTGGAACGGGTCGCCCTTGCTGGTGAGCAGGTGGAGGTCGCGCGGGCCGGCCGCGGCGACGGCCCTGGCGAGCCGGTCGGCGTAGGCGGGGGCGCGGTGGGCGCTGACGGCGGACTGCACGCCGCCCCAGGCGCCGAAGAGCTCGGGCCGGCGGAGGAACACCTCGATGCCGACGTAGCCCCCGAGGGAGCAGCCGTCGAGCGAGGTGCGGGCCGCGTCGTCGAACACGGGCGCCTCGGCGCGGGCGCGGGGCAGGACCACCTCCGCGAGCCAGCGCGCGTAGCCGTCGAGCGCCGCGGAGGGGTTCGGCGCCTTGTGGACGTTGGGCGTGTACGGGCACGCGACCGCGAGGCCGCGGAACGGCTGCGCCGCGAGCGCGGCGTTGACCTCGGCGAGCCGCGCGTCGGTCCAGTCCTTCCGGCGCGCGGTGCGGACGAGCGGCGGGCGGCGGAGCCGCTCGTAGGCGGACCCGAGGCCGTAGCGCTCGAGCCACGCGAAGGCGCCGAGGCGCGGGTCGCCGGTCTCGCCGAGGCCGTGGAGGAGCACGAGCAGCGGCACGCGCTCGCCCGGGGCGAGGTGCCTCGGGACGAGCAGCGTGAACCGCCGGCCGAGGGCGCGGTCGCCGGGGACCTGGAGGTCGCGGACGTCGAAGGCCGGCGGGGCGGCGGAGGGAGCCGGAGACAGCGGCGGGGCGGGGCCGGCCGGGTCGGCGAGGGCGGCGCGCGGGGCCAGGGCGGCGGCGCAGAGGGCCAGGAAGGGGCGCCGGGGGAGGAGCATGCGGGGAGTGTCGCAGCTCCGCGGCGGCCGACCAGCCCGCAGCGGTGGGGCCTGCGGCGGCCCTGACCGGCGGTTGCGCTCGAGCTGCCCTGTCGCCGCGCCTCCCTCGGACTTCGTCCCCCGGCATTGCGCCGGCGCGTCGAGCCCCGGCCCCGGGGCGCGAGCATTCGTGAACCTCGTCCTCCCCCGGCGCACCAGGCCGAGGGGGATCGGTGATCACCGCGAAGGGGCCCAGAGCCGCCGGGGCTGACAGGAAATGCCCGCGCCGTGCGGTACAGGCTGGACGCGCCGAGCGCGCAGCGGGTAGACCGAGGCGCCCATGGCCACGACGCACGACGCAACGGACGAGACGCAAGACGAGGTGGGGCAGGCGCCCCCCGTTCGCCCTGAGGACCAGGACCCGAAGCTGTGGAGGGGCAGCGGGTGGACGGCGCGGGTCATCAAGAACGAGGACGACGACGGGTGGGCCGTCGAGATGACGTGCGACGGCCAGAGCGAGCCCTCGCTGGTGGGGCCGTGGACGATGGGGCGTGACAAGAAGAACCCGAAGCCCCTCGACGCGAACGCCTTCGCCACCCTGGTGAAGACGGCGAACGAGGTGCTGGCGCGCCACGCCCAGCAGCGCCGGGCGCAGCTGCACCGGAGCGTCACGACGGCGGTCGAGGGCGGCGCGCGGGTGCGGGTGGACCTCGACGTGGTGCCCGACGAGGACGACCCCCACGCCATCCTCACCGAGTGGGACGCGGCGGGGGAGGCCGTGCGGCGGGCGAGGGTGCCCGCGGCCTTCAAGCTCACCGCCGAGAGCGCGCGCAAGTGGCTCGACGGGGACGTTCCCGAGGCGTGACGGGGGCCGGCGCTCAGCCCGGGTAGCCCGGCGTCCAGGCCGGAGGGTCGCTCGCCGGGAACGACAGGTCCGACGCGATGTCCTCCGGATCGAGCAGCGCCTCCGACGTCCTGCGTGGCCAGAGCGCGCCCCCGCGGTCGAGCGGCGTCTCCGGCGTCCGCTCCTCGCGCGCCTTCTTCCCCGGCTTCTTGAGTCCGGCCGCGGCGCCGTCGGGCGCTGCCGGCTGTCGCTCCACCGCCGCGTTCTCGTTGATTTCCATGCGTCACCCTCCGGCGCTGCCGTGCCCTCCTGGACAGCTGGAGCCGGCGAGGCGCGCCGCAAGGGGATCCCGCGCTGGATCGAGGCGGCCTTCTCTCTCCTCTCCTCGTACGCGTCCTCGCTCAGGGCGCCGGCTGAGCCCCCACGAACCGATCGAACACCGCCTTGCGCATCAGCTTCGGCGGCAGGATCCCCTGGGCGAGCACGAAATCGTGGAACCGTTGCGCGTCGAAGCGCGGGCCCATCCTGGACTCGACCTCCGCCCGGAGCTCCATCAGCCGGGTGAACCCGTAGAAATACGACGTCGCCTGTCCCGGCGCGCGGAATGTGTAGCGCTCCACCTCGGACTGCGCGAACGGCGCCGACAGCACCACCTCCTTCTCCAGGAAGGCGCGCGCTGCCGCCGGCGTGACCTTGCCGGCCTGGAGCTCCGGGTCCAGGAAGGCGCGCGCGGCCCGCAGCAGGCGGTATTGCAGCGAGACGAGCTGGCCCTCGGGCGGCATGAACGGGAGCAGGATGGCCTCGGAATAGAGACCCCACCCCTCCACATTGGCGCTGTTGTCCGCGAAGATGGCCCGCGCGATCGAGACGCCCCGCTCGACGAGCGACGCGAACTGGAGCTCGTGTCCGGGGCGCGCCTCGTGAGCGGTGAGCGTCCATGACGCCGCGGCATGGGTGAAATCGTCGATCTTCCGCAGCTCCCCCGTGGAGCCGGGCGGCCCCGGGAGGCTCAGCGGCAGCACGAACTCCCCTTGTTCTCCGTGGTTGTCGAGCAGCCGCGGCGGCCGCATGTGCGGCGCAGGCGCCTCGGCGCTCTCCGCGGCCGTGCCGAGCCGGATGCGCGCCGGTCTGTCGGGCAGGGTGACGAGGCGCTCTCTCCGGAGGATGGCCTCTATCTGGGCGAGCCGCTCCTTGTAGTGCGGCAAGATCGCCTCGCCCACCAGCTGCTCCTTCTTCAGGGCGCGGATCACGTCGCGGTGATCCGCGCTCGGCAGCTTGCGCGCGGCGGCGATCGACACCGCGAGCTTCTGCATCTGCGCCTTCAGATCGTCGAAGGCGGTGTGGGCCAGGGACGCGAGCTCGGCGGGCGGGAGGTCGACGCCATGGGACTCGAGCGCGAACGCATAGAGCGGCGGCGGCAGCGCGAAGCCGGTCCGCGCCCGGGGGAGCACGTCGGCGCGCAGCACCGCGTCGTACGCCTCGAGCTGGCGAGTCAGCGCGGCGAGCGGCGCTTCATGGCCGCTGATAGCGTATTTCCTGAAGAGCTCGCCGATGCCCTCCCGCACGCGAGCGTTCGTGGCGAGGTGCCGCTCGATCTCCATCCTGGAGGGGGCGAGCAAGCCGGGCTTTCCGAGCTCGTGCGTGAGCCTGGCCCTGGCCCGCTCGGCGATGGGCGTGTAGCCCGCCTCCAGGCCGGCATAGCGGCGGAGC
>JAICEP010000092.1 GCA_025924095.1 Sorangium sp. | reverse complement strand
GGGCCCTCGATCGCCGCGAACGACCACGCGTCGTCCTGCGAGGCCGCGATGAGCACCACGCGTCCGGCATCGCAGAGCGGATCGCTCCACGGATCGCCGCCCGCCTCGGGCGTGCGCTCCTCGGGATCGCCGCCCGGCGGCCGGAGGAGCGGCCCCGTCGTCGAGTCGAACGGGTTGCGCTTCAGGATCGGGTCGGCGTTCGTCGCGTGGAGATCGTCGCGCTGCGCGCGGCCTTCGATCTGCGGCCGGGAAGCCATCCTGGAGGCTCTGTCCGGGATGATCGTCCTCCCGAGCAGGTGCGAGACCCCCGCTGCCTGAAAATAGGCTGCGGACGCGAGCAGCGTGCCCGCGATCCACGGGACGTGATGCTTCACAGCCGCATCCAGGTCCACGGATCCTGCTCTTTCTGGGCTCGCGCGCGCCGCCGCCGGGGCGAGCGCCGCGCGCACGCAGGTGTGGAGGCGACCGTGCACGATGCCGCCACCGGCTCCCCCTCTCGGAGCGCAGAGCACCGCGCGTGCCGGCGTGCCGCGACACGGCAGCGCGCGCGATCACCGGCCAGAGCGCGCCTTGACCCGAACGGATCCGCGCGCTCCGGCGAGCGCCGCGCCGGCGTTCATCGAGAGAGCGTGCAGGGAGGGAGGTCTGGGACGGCGTCAGCCCGCGAGCGGATCGCTCAGGGCTTCTTCTCGGGCGCGCTGGCGGCGGCCGCGGGCTCGCCGCGGCCGCGGCGGTGAACCCAGGCGGCGAGGACCTTCCGGTCGTTCGCGGAGATCTTCTCCTCGAACGCCGGCATGTGGCCCTCCAGATCCTTCGACATCGCCGCCGGCGGGTAGGCCTTGCCGCTGCCGGGGTTCGTGATCTGCGCCTCGATCCACGCGACCGAGGCCCAGCCGCGGAGCTCGGGCGCGGCCGACTCCTCGTCGTCGGTCTTGCCGTCGAGCCGGTGGCAGCTGGTGCACCGCTGCCGGACCAGCGTCTCTCCCTGCGTCCCGGCGCTCCGCTCCCCGCGCGCCTGCGCCTCCAGGAACGCCGCGATCGTCTCCTGGTCGGCCGCGCTCATCGGCGTGAACATCTTCGCCGCCTCGGGATCCGCGGGCGGCTTGACCATCGACGGCATCATCTCCTTGAACGCCGTCTTGCCGAAGAGGTGGTCGGCGTCGGGATCCCTCAGCACCTCGAGCGCCCAGGCCTTCGTCCCGAACCCGGTGAGGTCCGGCGCCGTCTGCTTGTCCTTGGGCGGGCCGAGATCGTTCAGCCGGTGGCAGCTCGCGCACTCCTTCTTGTAGAGGTCCTCGCCGCGGATCTCGGGATCGTTCCGGAGCATCGCGAGCGCGCCTTCGGGCGGGACGCCCTGCTTGAACAGCGCCATCGCGCGCGCGGTCCGCTGGGCGTTCTGCGCCTGCGAGCGCTGGAAGCCCTCGTCCTTCGCGTCGGACGCGTACGACTTCGCCAGGAAGCCCACGGCCCCGAGGCCGATCAGGAACAGCGGCGCGAGCGCCGGCAGCCGCGCGCGGAGCGGACCGGGCTTCCTGTCGATGAACGGGAGCAGGGCGAGGTACAGCCCGATCACCCCCGGCAGGCCGACCGTCGCGATGAGCTCCAGCGAGCCGGGGAAGAACTTGCGCAGCTCGAAGAGCGGGCGGAAGTACCACGCCGGGCGGGCGTTGTAGTCGCTGACCGGGTCCGCGGGCGCCTCGAGGGGGGCGCCGTGCTCGATGGCCGCGAGATCGAAGAGGACGACGAGCACGACCGCGCCGGCCAGCAGGATCATGCCGAGCTGCTTCGGGTAGAGCCGGTCCGCCTTCGTGAGGTTGGCGCCGTGGGGCGCACCGAAGCCGTGCTTGCGGAACAGCGCGAAGCTCGCGGCGAGCAGCAAGGCCGTGACCGCCGGCAGCACGAAGACGTGCAGGGTGTAGAGCCGCGTCAGCGTCATGTGGCCGAGCGAGCTGCCGCCGACGACGAGCTCCTGCGTGAGCGGCCCGACGACGGGGACCGCGCCCATGATGCCCGTCTCGACGCGCGTCCCCCAGTAGCCGTCCTGGTCCCACGGGAGCGGGTTGCCCGTGAAGGCAAAGCCGAGGATCACCCCGAGCAGGCCGAGCTTCAGGAACCAGCCGACCTCGCGCGGGGCGCGGTACGCCCCGTGGATCGCGATCTGCGCCACGTGGACCGCGATCAGGATGACGAGCGCCTGCGCTCCGAAGTAGTGGAGGCCCCGGATGAGCCACCCGGCGCGCAGGGTGAAATTGATGTGCGCGACGCTCGCCCACGCCGTGGTCGCGCTCGGCGCGTAGGCCGACATGAGCAGCGCGCCCGTGACGGCCTCGACGAGCAGCAGCAGCGCGAGCGCGCCTCCCCAGACGTAGCCGATGCGCGCGCCGCCGGGGATCGGCTCGTCCAGCAGGCGACGGAGCGGCTCGCGGTACCCGATGCGCTCGTTCAGCCAGTCGCCGAGACTCATCCTGCGATCTCCTCGAGCGCGGCGGTCCCGTCACGGTAGCGCCGGTAGTCCACCTCGACCCAGCCGTCCACGACGCGCGTCGCGAGCGGATCCATCGGGCGCGGGGACGGTCCCGTCTCCGGCGCCCCCGACAGGGCGAAGCGCGACGAGTGGCACGGGCAGTTGAAGGTCTTCTTGTCGCCGTTGAGCTCGATCCCGCAGCCGAGATGGGGGCACGTGGCGCTCATCGCGCGGATCTTCTCGCCCTCCCGGATGACCCAGATCGCGCCGAGCATCTGGTCCTTCGCGACCGTGAAGGCGTCGCGCTCCTCGCCGATCACCTTGAGGCGCCGCGGCTCGTCCGGCGGGAGATCCGCGAGGCGCCCGACCCGGACCCAGCGCTCGCGCCCGCCCGCCGAGCCGGCGTTGCCCGCGGCGGGACCGGCGATGAAGCTCGCTGCGGGCACGGCGATCGCGCCGGCGTAGGCCAGGCCGCCGAGCGCCACCAGCGCCTTCAGGGCGCCGCGCCGCTCCTCGGGGGGCGGACCTCCGAAGGGCGCGCCTGCGCTCGCGGGCACCCCAGCCCCAGGCTCATGCGGCAATCCATATCCCGGGTACCCCGCGGCACCAGGTTCCTTTTGCGTCGGCTCTGCCATCTCGTAGGCTCTCCCTCGCTCGCGCCGCTCTCCGGAGGCCCACCCAGACTCGGAGCGGGCCTCCGGCGGCCGAAGCGGACGGCAGCATATCGAAAACACAGGCGTAACGTTGAATCCTCGCCATCGCGCCCACCGAGGCGATCGCATCGCCGCCGGCCCAACCGAAAGTTCTCTTTCAGGTGTTCAGGCCCCGCTGGCTCGGTTCGTCGCCGCAGCGCTCACGACGTGCGCGGCGCTCGGGGTTTCCGCCTGTGCCGCTTCGCGTCAACCGCCGGCGTGCACGCGTCCCGATCTCGGCGGGTGCGCCATCGAGGAGGTCTCCTTCGACGGTGACGAGGTGATCAGCGGCGACGAGCTCGCCGAGCGGATCGCGACGGCCGAGAGCTCGCATCTGCTCGGCGGCGCGCTCGAGCCCGTGCCGATCCTGAGCATCTGGGACGCGCTCACGGTCGAGTACGAGCGGTTCGATCGGTTCGTCCTCGAGCGGGACATGGCCCGCATCGAGCGGTACTACCGGGCGCGCGGGTTCTACAACGCGCGGGCGCGCGCGGCGCGGGTGCAGCGCACCGGCGGCCCCGGCAAGGAGGGGCGCGTGCGGGTGCGCATCGTCGTCTCCGAGGGACAGCCGGTGACGATCGCGTCGGTGGACCTCCAGTGGCGGGACTGGACCCTGGAGAAGGGCAAGGACATCGCCCGGCCGGTGACCGAGGCGAAGGGCCGGCTCCGGGTCGGCGAGCGCCTGGACGAGGAAGAGTACGAGGAGCTGAAGAAGACGCTGCTCCGGGTCCTCACGGATCGCGGCTTTGCCTACGCGACCGTCGAGGGGCACGTCGACGTCGACCTCGTGAAGAACGAGGCGCGGGTCCGCTACACGATCGAGCTCGGCCCCGAGAGCACGTTCGGCGAGGTCAAGCTCGAGGGGCTCGGCGAGCTGCCGGAGGCGCCCGTCAGGACGGCGATCGGCATCGAGGAGGGCGAGCGTTTCTCTACCGCGGCGCTGGCGGACGCGGAGCAGGCGCTGGCCGATTTCGGCGTGTTCGGCGCCGTTGCGGTGAAGCCCGAGCTCGCGCCCCCCGGGCAGCCGAGGAACCCGGTCGTCCCCGTGACGTTCTCCGTGGAGCCGGCCGCGCTGCGCGCCGTGAAGCTCGGCGGCGGCGCCGAGGTCGGCTCGCGCGTCGAGGCGCACCTCGTCGCCGGGTGGGAGGATCGCAACTTCCTCGGCGGCTTGCGCCGCTTCAACATCGAGGCCCGGCCGGGGCTGGTCTTCTATCCGATGGAGTTCGCGAACCTGTTCGGCAAGGAGCTCGGGGACACGTTCCGCCTCCTGCCCGAGATCCAGCTGCGGTCCGAGCTCCGCCAGCCGGGGGCGTTCGAGCGGCGCACGGCCGCGGTGCTGCGCGGCTCGTTCAAGCTCTATTGCCCGCAGACCGGGGAGTTCTGCACCAAGCCTGATGAGAAGGCCGACACGGACGAGGGCGAGCCAGGAAGCGCCTCAAACCCTCCTCAGGAGCCCTCGGACCACGCGATCGTCGGCTACCGCGAGTACGTCGGTTCCATCGGCCTCGAGCGGCCCTTTCTGAAATCGGACCTGAACGCGGCCCTCCTCTACAACATTCAGCTGAACAGCCCGTTCACCTACAACCCGGCGCCGTTGCCCCCGGGTTTCGGGACCCTCTTCATTCCTTACCTCCAGGCGCTCGTGTCCTATGACCGCCGTCTGAACCGGGCGGGGAAGCCCGACCGGCTCACCCCCCATCACGGCTACTACGTCGCGCTGGACACGCAGCTGGCCGGCTATCTCGGGTTCGACACCGCGCTGGCGAGGGCCGTGGTGGGCGAGCAGGACGAGAGCAACAAGCGGTTTCACTCCGCGCGCGACATCCGCTTCCAGCCCGAGTTTCGCGCCTACCTCCCCGTCTCGAGGCGATGGACCCTCGGCTTCCGCCTGATGACCGGGTGGCTGTTCACGGGGGACTACGGCGACGCCTCCCTGGATCCAGCCGCGTGCGACGCCCTCGGGGGCGAGGACAGGAACACGTGCCAGAGAGATGTGGGGGCCGACCTGCAGCTGATGCAGTTCCGCGGGTTCTTCAGCGGCGGCGCGACGAGCAACCGCGGATACGGGTACAACGAGGTCGGCCCGCACGCCCGCGTGCCGAGCCTGACAGCCGATGAGAATGCGAACGCCGAGGACGCCCCCCTGGTCCCCATCGGCGGCAGGCTGCTCTGGGAGGCGAGCCTCGAGCTCCGGATACCGCTCGGCGAGAGCTTCGGCACCGTGATCTTCGCCGACGCGAGCGACGTCACCCGGGAGCACCGGCTGTTCCGCCCGGACGCGCAGCGCCTGCACCTCTCGGCGGGCATCGGGCTGCGCTACACCACGCCCGTCGGCCCGCTGCGGTTCGACGTCGGCTACCGCGTCCCCTGCATGCAGGTGCTCGGCGTCTGCCATGAAACCCAGGCAGATGGCTGGCCCGACGACGAGAGGCGCCCGGGCAAGCTGTTCGATGTGCTGCCCGTCGCCGTGAACCTGGCGATCGGCGAGGCGTTCTGATGTCCAGGGCTCCGCCCGGCGGGCGGCGGCGCGGCCCGCACCTGACGCCGCGGAAGCGGGCTCAGCCCTCTTCTTCCTCGACGTTCCAGGCGGACAGCGCGGTCATCCCGATGGCGACGGCGCAGCCGCCGCACAGGGCCGGCTCCTCGATCCGGAGCTCATCGCCGCGCGACCACACGTAGAGGCCGCGCCCGGCGGGCTCTCCCTCGATGGCCGCGTCGCACACGTCGCAGCGGAGCTCCGTGGCGCCCGAGGCTGCTTGATGCGCGCGCAGCGCGCTGTCGGCGATCGCGTCGACCGAGATGCAGATCGGATGAATCAATGTCCCCGTGAGCCGGTACTCCGCGCTTGCGGTTCCCTCCGGCGTAGGGCGGGGGTCCACGTTCGCGGTCCCCTTCAGAGCGCCTTCAATCACATCCACCTCCGGCGGCACGGCCGAATCTAGCTCAGGCCGAGACGGGACGCACGAGAAGGCTGCGCCTGATCCTCGTCAGGCGTGCTCCAGGGCGCAAATGTAGGCAAATACGCGGAACGTGCGCCGTGGAGCCCCGCGACGCGGCGGCTCCACGTACGTTCACAACGGAAATGGAGGGATCAGACGGTGGCGGACGCGGCCGTCTCGGAGCCGGCGGCCTCCTGGGAGGCGGCGTGGCTGCCGGCCGAGCGGTCGAGGGCGCAGCTCTCCTCGAGCAGCTCGACAACGTCGAGCTGGCGGATCGACTCCTCCTTGGACTGATCCTTGAGGCCGTCGGTGATCATCGTCTGGCAGAACGGGCAGGCGGTCGCGATCGTCTTCGCCTCGGTCTGGAGCAGCTGCAGCGTCCGCTTGACGTTCATGCGGTCCTTGTTCTGCTCTTCCATCCACATCTGCGCGCCGCCGGCGCCGCAGCAGAGCCCCTTCTGCCGGTTCCACCCCTCGGCCTCGACGAGCTGCAGGCCGGGGATGCGCTTCAGGATGTCGCGCGGCTGCTCGTACACGTCGTTGTAGCGGCCGAGGTAGCAGGAGTCGTGGAAGACCACTTTCCCCTCGACCGGTTTCCTCGGGACGAGCTTCTTCTCGGCGACCAGGCCGAGCAAGAAGTCCGTGTGGTGCACGACCTCGAACTTCGCGCCGAAGTCCGGGTACTCGTTGGCGAGCGTGTTGAAGCAGTGGGGGCAGGTCGTGACGATCTTCCGGATGCCGCCCTGCTCCTTGTAGCCGTTCAGGGTCGCGGCGTTCTGCTCGGCCAGCATCGCGAAGAGGTACTCGTTGCCCGCGCGGCGCGCCGGGTCGCCGGTGCAGGTCTCCTCCTGGCCGAGGATCGCGAAGTCGACGCCGGCCGCCTTCAGGAGCCTGGCGGTCGCGCGCGCGATCTTCTTCGCGCGGTCGTCGTAGCTCGCCGCGCAGCCGACCCAGTAAAGCACGGGCGCCTGCGGCTTCTCGGCCAGGGTCGGGATCTCGAGCCCCTCGGCCCAGTTGCCGCGATCGATGCGCGCGAGGTTCCACGGGTTGCCGTTGACCTCCATCGCGTTGAACGGATTCCCGAGCTCGGCCGGGAACTCGCCCTTCACGAGGACCAGGTGGCGGCGCATGGAGACGATCTTGTCGACGTAGCTGATCATCACCGGGCACTGCTCCTCGCAGGCCCGGCACGTCGTGCAGGCCCAGAGCACGTCCGGGTGGACGACGTTCGCCACGAGGTCGACCGGCTTGTACCCCGCCTCCGGGACCGGGACCGGGTTCTCCTGCGCCGCCTGCTCCGCGTGCCCGGCGCCTTCCTGCGCCTCCGCTCCCTGGCCTTCCTGCGCCGCTGCGCCGTCGCCGGCTTGCCCGTTCGCCTGGGTCGCGTGGCCGTCGCCGGCGAGGCCCCTCGGGCCGCCCGGCCTGTTGATGAACTCGCTCTCCCGGCCGTACAGGTGGTCGCGCAGATCGAGCGTGAGCTGCTTGGGGCTCAGGATCTTGCCCGTCTTGTGGGCCGGGCAGTTGTCGCTGCAGCGGCCGCACTCGGTGCACGTGTAGAAGTCGAGGATCGCCTTCCAGGTGAAGTCCTCGATGCGCCCGATGCCGACCGGCGCGGCCTTCTCGGGCTCCTCGGCGGCCTTCATGACCATCTCGCCGATCGCCTCGGCGTTGCCCGCGACGAGCGGCAGCCGGCCGCGCGGGTCGAGGGCGCGCGTGAAGACGTTCGGGATCGCCGTGATGATGTGGAAGTGCTTCGAGTGCGGGAGCAGGTTCATGAACACGAGCACCAGCGTGACGTGCGTCCAGAACCCGATGTGCGCGAGGACGACGAGGGTCCCCGGGCTCGCGCCGCCCAGGAGCACGGCGAACAGCGAGCCCGCCGGGGCGGGGAACAGGTGCCAGCGGAGCGCCGCCGGGTCCGCGGGGACGCCCGCGAACGGGGCGGTCACGGTGGCGATGCGCTCGCAGAGCGTCGCGTCGTCCGGGCCGCACGCCGCCGTGGACCCGCGGTGGTGCAGCGCCAGCGCGGCGCCGTCATAGAGCATGTCGGCCACCATCATCGTGACGATGATGCCGAGGATGAGGAGCCCCTCGCCGGACAGGGTCATGCGCCGCTCGCGCTTGATCGCCCGGTAGTAGATGAACACGAGCGCGCCGGCGACGACCAGCACGGCCATGACGTCCTTCACGAACTCGTAGATGCCGCCGAGCGGCACCGCGCCGATGCCCGGCAGCCGCACCGGATCATGCCCCAGGATCCAGAGGTCGAACGCCGGATCGAAGCCGCGCCCCCACAGCATCAGCGTGCGGAGCAGGAGAACCAGGAATCCAACGAAGATGAGCTTATGCGCCAGCCCGGCGAGCGGGTAGTAACCCATCTTCCGCTGCCGGAAGGCGTACTCCCAGGTGCCTTTGAGGCGCTCGGCGAGTCGGTCGAGCCGGCCTTCCCCGCGCCCGACCTTGAGGAGCTGCCAACGCCGGTTGGCGCTCCACGCAAAGGCCGCGAAGAGGCCGACGAGCAATGTGAGCATCCAGATGGGATTCATTCGCGGGACGTCTCCGGGTGTAAAATGGCCACATCTTTTAAGGTGGGGGGATGGTGGACGTCAACCGCGCGGCGGCGGCGAAGCGCGCGGAGCGCTGTCGCCGGATCCCTTTCCTGCAAGGGCGGATACGCGCGGTGCGCGATCGCATCGCGGGTCGCGTCGCGCTCTGGCCGGGAGGCGCGGCGGTGCGCCTCGCGCGCCTCGTCAGCGGCTCAGAGCGTGAACTCGACGCTCTTCTCCTCGCTCGCGGCGGAGGGAGACAGGTCGAGCGCCATGCTGTACGAGCGCTGGCCGACCCGCGCGCTCAGGCGGACGCGGATGGGCGCCGTCGCGTCGTTCAGCTTGTCGAGCCGCACGACGACGCGGTAGCGGCCCCGGGCCGGCTCGCCCTCGGTGAGGAAGACGTTCTCCACGTTCTGCTCCTGGCACTCGCCGCTCACGCGCGGGCAGTCGCGGTCCTTCATCAGGCCGCTCGCCGTCGGCTCCCCGACGCGGGCGAGCTCTCCCGACGGGTCGTAGACGTTGAGATCGACGTCGGCGTCGGCCTCTTCCCAGGCGATCGTGAACTGGAGGATCCCGGTGTGGAGCCCGCACCCCTCGTCGATCACGCCGTTGCAGTTGTTGTCGCGGGCGTCGAAGCAGAGCTCGACCCCGGTCGGCGTGCAGGCCATCTCGAGCCCGACGCCCTCGGGGACCCGGAGGTCCTTCGGCTCGAGGGGCGGCCTGGGCGGGGGCGGCGGCACCTCGATGCAGCCGGCGAGGGGCAGGGCGACGAGCGCCGCGCGCAGCGCGCCGCCGAGCGCCGCGCGCGCGACGGCGAGGCGCGCGAGGAGGCCGCGGGGTGCTGGCGGGCGCGGGACGGCGCCGCGGGCGCGGCGATCGCGCCGCGGGGGACCGGGGCTTCGCATGGGGTGCTGCATGCTACCCGCCTTCCGGCTCCTTCGGGGCGCCGGCGCCGCGCTCTTCCCCCGCGGGCGCCGCGGGCGGCGTCCGCGCCTTGGGGCCGCGCGGCTTCGGGGGAGGGGACGGCGCTCCTCCGAGCGGCAAGGGCAGGTGCATGCCCCGCGCGGCGAGGATCTCCGCCGCGTGGGCGACGGTGAGCACCAGCGCGCGGGCGTAAAGCCTGATCTGGGTTGGCTCGGGCAGATCGCCCGGCCGGCCGTGCGTCGCGTGCTCGAGCAGGATCGCCGCGGTGACGCTCACGTTGAGGCTCTCGGCGAAGCCCCGCATCGGGACGCGCACGGCGCGGGCGCACGCGGCGGCCAGGTCGGGGCGGATCCCGTCGCGCTCGTTGCCGAGCACCAGCGCGAGGCGGGGGATGCCCGCGAGATCGCGCGGGGTCAGCTCGCCGTCCGGGTGCGTCGCGACGAGCTCGTGCCCCGAGGCGCGGAGCGTGGCGATCGCGGACTCGGCGGTCCCGTGCGTGCGCACGTCGACCTAGCGCTCGGAGCCGCGCGAGATGGTGTTCGAGACGAGGAACGGCTCGGCCCGCTCGATGATGTGCAGCCGCTGCAAGCCGAACGCGTCGCACGAGCGGAGCACGGCGGCCCCGTTGTGCGGGTCGTGCGGCGCGTCCATGGCCACGGTGACCGCGTCGAGGCGCGACGCGATCACCCCGCGCAGCCGGGCCCTGCGCTCGTCGGTGACGAACTCCTCGAGGGTGCGGGCGACGGCGGCGACATCGAGGGCATCGAGCGCGGCGAGCAGCCTTCGCTGCTCCTGCGCGACGAACGAGCAATTGGGGGTCGAGCGGCGCATGGACGGTTCGGGGCGCCTCTATAGCGCGGCGCGCGCCCGGAGGCTGCGGCGCCGCGCGGCCTTTGGGACCGCCTCCCGCCGCCGCGGTCCCTGCTTGCGGCGCCGGCGCCGCGCTTTGCCGGACCCCCAGCGACGGCGGAGCGGTCCGGCGGTCAGGGGTCGATCGCGATCGCGACCCGCTCGCCCTCTCCGTACTCGACCACGGCGCAGTCGCCGGGGGAGCCGTCTTCCCAGACCAGACAGACGAAGTCGACCTCGGCGTCGAGCGCGATCATGGGGTGGTGCCACACGCCGGGGCGATAGGTGATGCCCTGGGCGCCGTGGGCGACGAAGGCGGCGAGCGTCGTGAGGTCGGGCCGGTCGCCGCCCAGGGCGACCACGACCAGGTAGCGCCGCGCGTTCATCGGCACGAACGCCTGCGTCGAGCCGGGGTGCTTCTCGAGCAGCGCGATCGGGAGCGGAAAGCTCGAGCGCGGGGCGCAGCGGAACACCGAGACGTTCAGCGCGGCCTGCGCGGGGCGGAGGTTCTCGATCGCGGCGAGGTGATCGAAGCGACGGGCGGTCCCCTGGTTGGCCGGCCTGCCGGGCTGGCCGTGCGGCGAGGCCATGAGGATGTCGCCGTACGGCGCATAGGCTGCAGGGCTGAGCGAATGGGCTGCGATGCGCGGGCGGTGGCTCATCGGAACGGGCGGCTGTGGCGGTGTGCCACGCGTGTGGCCCTCCTGCGGCGAGAGCGCCGGGCTGCGGGCACGATCACGAGGGCGAAGGGTATCACGTCCACCGAAGTCCCCGCGGCGCGGCACCCCCGCGAGCGGCACGGGGCCGGGGTCTTGCATGACGTGGCGCGACGCCGTCCCCGGCGGGTAATGCAAGCGATCCTGGAGCCAGTCATGCGGATTGTTCACAAAGCGGCATTTCGGAAGCGCCTCGCTGTGGTCTCCCTTTTCCTGGCGGTGCTCGCCCTCATGACGTCGGTGGTGGGCTGCCAGCGCTACGACATGCTCGTCGAGAAGGATCAGATCGCGGCCCAGAAGTGGTCGGATCTCGAGGCGAACCTCCAGCGGCGTTACGACCTCGTCCCGAACCTCGTGGCGGTGGTGAAGGGGTCGGCCAAGCATGAGGAGCAGACGCTCTCGAGCGTCGCCGAGGCGCGCGCCCGCGCCACCGGCATCCAGCTCAAGGCCGAGGACCTGACGGATCCCGAGAAGGTGCAGGCCTTCCAGAAGGCGCAGGAGCAGCTCAGCGGCTCGCTCTCGCGGCTCCTCGTGGTGCAGGAGCAATACCCGGATCTCAAGGCCAACCAGAGCTTCCACAGCCTCCAGGTCCAGCTGGAGGGCGTCGAGAACCGGATCCTCCGAGCGCGCGAGGAGTACAACCAGGCAGCGCGCGAGTACAACGCGGAGCTCCTGAAGATCCGGGGCCAGGTGGTGAACAAGGCGACGGGCCAGCCGTTCAAGCCGCGCGTGTACTTCACCGCCTCTCCCGAGGTCCAGACGGCGCCCAAGGTTTCGTTCTGATGACGAGGGGGGCGGCGATGCGCCAGGTTGTCTCGAGCGGAGCTCGGCTGCGGGCTGTGGCCAGGGCGGTCGCCGCCGCGGTCGCGCTGGTCTGCGCGCTCGTCGCCCGCCCCGCCCTCGCCGATTTCACGCCGCCGCAGCTCACGGGGCACGTCGTCGACACCTCGGGGCGGCTCGGCCCGTCCGACCTCCTCTACCTCGACCAGAAGCTCGACCGCATCCGTCGCCAGACCGGGTTCGAGATCGTCGCCTTCATGGCGGGATCGCTCGAGGGCGAGACGATCGAGGACGTCGCTTACAAGGCGTTCAACACGTGGCAGCTCGGCCAGCGTGGGGCCGACAACGGCGTCCTTCTGGTGATCGCCCCGTCCGAGCGGCGCGTCCGCATCGAGACGGGCAAGGGCGTGGGTGGGGCGCTCACGGATCTCCAGTCGAACGACATCATCCGGCAGACCATCAACCCGCTGCTCCGGCAGGATCGGTTCCGCGACGCCATCGATCAGGGGACGACCGAGATCGCCCGGACGCTCATCGCCGGGACGCCCGAGGAGGAGCGGCGGCCGGCGCCCGGAACCCAGCCGGCGCCCACGCCGGTCTCGCCGATCAAGATCGGCGTCACCCTGGTCGCCATCGTCGCGGCGCTGCTGCTCGCGCTCATCTCACCCGCCTTCCGCTGGTTCCTGTGGTTCGCCCTGCAAGCGCTCCTCTTCCGAGGCGGCGGAGGCGGCCGAGGCGGCGGCGGAGGGTCCGGGTTCGGCGGTGGCGGCGGCGGTCGCTCCGGCGGCGGCGGATCCAGCGACAGCTACTGAGCCGCTGCGCCGCGACAGCTGGTCCTGTGCTGAACGGAACGGGCCGCTCGGTCGCCGCGACGTCGGCCTGCGGAGCTGTGCTCCACCGGGCGTGACCCGGCGGGCAGGCGTGACCTGGCCGCCGCCCCGGCGCGGAACGAAGGCTCGGGCGCGCGCGATCTCCAGGCGGCGCCCCGACGAGGCGAAGCTACGCTCTCTTCATGGCTGCTGCCCTGCGCCCCGTCTTCATTGTCGACGCCGTCCGGACTCCGATCGCCCGTTACGCCGGCGCCCTGGCGACGGTCCGCCCGGACGATCTTGCGGCCCTCGTCCTCGACGCGCTCGTGCGCCGCCAGCCTTCGCTCGCGCCGCGGCTCGACCAGGTCGTCCTGGGCGCGACGAACCAGGCCGGAGAGGACAACCGCAACGTCGCGCGCATGGCCGCCCTGCTCGCCGGCCTCCCCTACGAGGTCGCGGGCGTCACGGTGAACCGCCTCTGCGGCTCGGGGCTCGAAGCCGTGGCCGACGCCGCGCGCATGATCGCCACCGGCGAGGCCGATTGCGTGATCGCGGGCGGCGTCGAGAGCATGACGCGCGCGCCGTTCACGATGCCCAAGCAGGCCGAGCGCTTCGACCGGAGCGCGCCGACGGTCCACGATACGACCCTCGGCTGGCGCTACCCGAACCCGAGGATGGCCGCGCGGTTCGAGCTCCTGTCGATGGGGGAGACGGCCGAGAACGTGGCCAAGAAGCACGGCGTCAGCCGCGAGGATCAGGATCGGTTCGCGCTGCTGTCCCACGAGCGCGCCACGCTCGCCTGGGAGTCGGGCGGGTTCGCCGCCGAGGTGGTCCCTGTCCCCGTCCCCCAGAAGAAGGGCGCGCCCGTCCTGTTCGAGCGCGACGAGGCCGTGCGCGCCGATGCCTCGCTCGAGGCGCTCTCGAAGCTCAGGCCGGCCTTCCGCGAGGGCGGCACCGTCACGGCGGGCAACGCGTCGCCCCTCAACGATGGCGCCGCCGCGCTCCTGCTCGCCTCGAGCGACGCAGTGCAGTCCGCCGGGGTGACGCCGCTCGCGCGCGTCGTCGCGACCGCGACCGTGGGGGTGGATCCCAACCTCATGGGCGAGGGGCCGATCCCCGCCGTGAAGAAGCTCCTCCAGCGGACCGGGCTGCGCGTGCCCAACGTGGACCTCTTCGAGCTCAACGAGGCGTTCGCGGCGCAGGCGCTCGCATGCTCGCGCTCGCTGGAGCTCGATCCGGCGCGCGTCAACGTCCGCGGCGGAGCGATCGCGCTCGGACACCCGATCGGCTGCTCGGGAGCGCGCATCGCGTGCACCCTCGTGCATGCGATGCGCGCGCGCGGCGCCAAGGTCGGGGTCGCCTCGCTGTGCATCGGCGTGGGCCAGGGCATCGCGACGCTCTTCGAGCGCGCCTGAGGTGATTTCGCCGCTCGTTCGCGCCGCCAGATGAGATAAGACCGCCGCAGCAGAACGCAGGAGGGGGTCTCGCGGCTCTCCTCCCTCGGCTGACGGCGCCGCCTCGGCGGCAAGGAACAGGAGAAAAGGCCCGATGGATTTCCCCCCGATCAATGTGCCCGGCACCGGCCAGCTTCACGCTCGACTCAAGACCTCGCTCGGTGACATCACCCTCCGGCTCGAGGAGCAGCGCGCCCCCGAGACCGTCAAGAACTTCGTCGGCCTCGCCACGGGCGCCATCAACTGGATCGATCCGAAGACCGGCCAGGGGATGCAGGGGACGCCCTGTTACGACGGCGTCCGTTTTCACCGCGTCATCTCGGGGTTCATGATCCAGTGCGGCGATCCGCTCTCGCGCTACCCGGACAAGGCGGCGCTCTGGGGCACGGGCGGCCCCGGCTACAAGTTCGCCGACGAGTTCACCCCCGAGCTGCGGCACGACGGCCCCGGCGTGCTCTCCATGGCCAATTCCGGCAAGAACACGAACGGCGCGCAGTGGTTCATCACCGAGGGGTCGACGCCGCACCTCGACAACCGGCACACGGTGTTCGGCAAGGTCGTGAGCGGGTTGGACGTCGTCCATAACATCGCCAACGTGGCGACCACGCGCGATCGGCCGAACCAGGACGTCGTGATCGAGCGCGTCGAGATCTTCCGGCAGTAGCCGCGTCGAGCGCCGCGCGAT